>JAIVHA010000240.1 GCA_020201295.1 Lysobacteraceae bacterium
GTTGTAATAGACTTGGGCAAAGTGCGCCGTGCCCTGGGCGAGCAAGGCATGATAGGTAGAGAGAATACGCTTTTCATCCTCGCTGATCTGGAGGACGTAATTGTATTCCCGCGTCTGCGCCAGGTGTGCCGAACGCCTGCCATTGCGCGCCCGCTTCACCCGCCTCGGGTCTTTGGTGGTTCCAGACATGATCTATATGTTTCTTATTGTTGTACGGCGGTACGGTAGCATACCGCCCGCCCCCAGGCAAAGCGGGCGAACGACCGATTGCGAGCCGCGTTTCAGGCGAAATAATCGATACTGCCGGAGCCTTCACGCAATGGGGTGACGGTGATGGTGGTCGGCTCTTCTTCCGCGTCCCCGGCCGCCGGTGTGGCACCGTGATGAGCCTGGAAGGCCTGGGTATCCTGGCGCCGCTGTTCGGCAAGGGATTGATCCGAAACCGTGACGTTGTTCAGCTGCAATCCCGACTCACCGAGCATCTCCCGCAGACGGGGAATGGCCGCTTCCAGGGCCTCACGCGCCACGCCATGCTGGGCCGTGAAGGTGATATTGGCCTGATCGTTCTGCATCTGGATGCGGACCTCCATCGGTCCCAGATGGGCAGGATTGAGACGGATCTCCGCACCCTGCAGCCGGTTGCCCACCATCCACTGGACCTGTTCCCCCAGGGCCCGGTCCCAACCGGCCTGACCCAGGGGCACGGCAACGGCCGTGGTGGGCAGGGCGGGTGCCTGGCCCTGGAGACTGGTCACGGACTGGGGCCCGAAACCCGCCGGGGTCTCGACCCGCGGACCGGGCTCCGTGCCACGGGTGGCCGCGGCGCGCATCAGTTCACCGAAGCGTGTCTCCCGCGCGCCCTCTTCCAGGCTGCGCTGTTGCAGGACCTGATGCACCGCGCTGGCCACTGCGCGAGCGGGTTCCGGGAGCGGCAAGGCCTCGGCCTGTTCCCCAGTCACTGCCGTGGGCAAGGCGGGCCCCTGATGGGAGCTGGCGTTTGGTAGCAGCGGCCGACCGGACGACACAGCCGCCGCGTCGGCCGGCGGCATTCCGGCTCCACCAAGCGCAGCGCGGGCCAGGGCGGAGGCCGTATCCGACAGGCTGGCAGGCACCTGGACCGGAGTGCCGACGACCGCCTGGGCGCTGGCCTCCTGCCCGGCGAGCAGGGCCTGCAAGGCCTCCTCCAGGTCCTCGGCCGAGGTTCCGACGGGGAGGCTGGGCAGGCCGGAATCATCCGCGGGCAAATCCAGGTGCTCACCCAAGTCTTCCAGGTCGAAGCCGGCCAGGGCCAACAGCCGGGAGGCATCCGGCAACTCCTTGCCGTCGACGGCCGGCAACTGCCCCTGGGGGTTGCCGGCCAGCAGCGCCGACAATACCAGCGGCAGGCCCTCGTCCGGCACGGGGGTATGCCCCGCCAGGAGCTGGGCGAAAGGGTGGGGTTCCCCTTCAAACAATTGTTTTTCTGCCTGATTTCCGCCCATGCGCAGGGCGCCCTGGGCGATTTCGGGGTTGGCGGCAAGCACTAGCAGGGGGTCGGCCATGATGATTCCTCGGTCCCATTGGCTGTGGATGAGGGAATCGTTACAAGGATCGTGCCAGGAGCAGGATCAGGACTCATCCAGGTCCTGACGACGCGCGCGCAGGGCCCGTTCATCGGTGTCGAGCTGCTCACGACGCTCGGCCTGGTGCCGTTCCTCGCGCCGATACCGATCCACCACCTTGCCCAGGGCCTGGGTGCGGGTGCGAGTGGACAGCCAGTTGAGCCGCTGGCGTTCGCTCTCCTGGCGACACCGTTCCACCAGGCGCTGTTGCTGCTCGATGGCCTCGTTGAGCCGGGCCAGGAACACCCGGAAGTCCTGCAGACACGCCACGCCCATGCCCTGCCCGCTACGCTGCTGGAATTCGCTGGAGTACTGGTCCCGATAGGTCCCCAGTTCATCGAGCTTGCGCTGTTGTTGTTCCAGGCGCTGCCGCGCCTCGCCCAGGATGCGGGCCGCCGCTTGCTCGCGGTTCTCGGCCACCTTCACCACGGGGGTCATACGTTTGGAACGGGTCATGCGTACCTGCCAGAAAGGAGAATGACAATGGAAACCGGATACATCTTCGACCCTATACCTCGCGTTAGGCTGGTGCAAGCCGCGGAAAATAGGGGACAGAAAATAGGGGACAGACCCCGTTTTCTACATTCCTGGCAATGACTAAATAACAGCAGCGTAGAAAACGGGGTCTGTCCCCTATTTTCCCCTATTTTCTGTCCCCAATTTTCCAATCATTGCAAAATCTCTCCTGTAGGAGCGGCTCACGCCGCTCCTACAGTACCCAAGTCGAACCGCTATGCGGGTACATTCGAGTCACGTCCCCGCCACCACCTTCTGCAGCTCCGCGATACTGGGCTTGAGCAAGTGGGACTCGCCCATGTCCTGGCGCAAGAAGCGGCTGAGCGCGGGCTGCAGGGTCACGGCCTCGTCCACCCGCGGATCACTGCCCGGCTGGTAGGCCCCGACGCTGATCAGGTCGCGATGCTGGTTGTAGATCGAGTACAGCTGCTTGAAGCGCTGTGCCGCCTGCTGGTGTTCCTTGCTGACGATGTCGTTCATCACACGACTGATGGAGGCCTCGATATCGATGGCCGGATAATGACCGGACTCGGCGATATGACGGGACAGCACGATGTGGCCGTCGAGGATGGCGCGCGCCGCGTCGGCAATGGGATCGTTCTGGTCGTCCCCTTCCGCCAGTACCGTATAGAAGGCGGTAATGGAACCGCCGCCCACATCGCCGTTACCGGCGCGTTCCACCAGGTGCGGAAGCTTGGCGAACACCGAGGGCGGATAGCCCTTGGTGGCCGGTGGCTCGCCGATGGCCAGGGCGATCTCGCGCTGTGCCTGGGCGAAACGGGTCAGGGAATCCATCAGCAGCAACACATTCTTGCCCTGATCGCGGAAATGCTCGGCAATGCTGGTGGCCATCATGGCGCCATGCAGGCGCATCAGGGGCGAATTGTCCGCCGGCGTGGCCACCACCACGGAGCGGGCCAGGCCTTTGGGGCCAAGGATGTTGTCGACAAACTCCTTGACTTCACGACCACGTTCGCCGATCAGCCCCACCACGATCACATCGGCGTTGGTGTACTTGGTCATCATGCCCAGCAGCACACTCTTGCCCACACCGCTGCCGGCGAACAGGCCCATGCGCTGGCCACGGCCGACGCTGAGCAGGGCGTTGATGGCGCGCACCCCCACGTCCAGCGGTTCGCGCACCGGCTTGCGACTGAGCGGGTTGATGTTGCGCCCGGTGAGCGGCACATGGGTTTCCACCTGCAGCGGACCCTTGCCGTCCAGGGGATTGCCGGCGCCATCCAGGACGCGGCCCAGCAGGGC
>JAIVHA010000241.1 GCA_020201295.1 Lysobacteraceae bacterium
CTGCGCCGCATCGCCCATTACGACTACTGGCAGGACAAGGTGCGCCGTTCCATCCTGCTGGATGCCGCCGCCGACCTGCTGCTCTACGGCAATGCCGAACGGGCGGTGGTGGAGCTGGCGCATCGCCTGGCCGCCGGCGAACCCATCGACCGCATCACCGACATCCGCGGCACGGCCTTCGTGCGCCGCGACACCCCGGCGGACTGGCTGGAGATCGACTCCACCCGCATCGACCGGCCTGGCAGGATCGACCGCGTCGTCAATCCCTATGTGAACCCGCGTGAACTGAGCGAGTGCCAGCGCCAGGAGCGGGAGGCCGCCCTGTACGGTGTGCCGGACGCGGAGGGCGGTGCGCAAGTGCTGCACTTCCATCCCCATCCACAGCGTGACCGCGACCGTACCGTCATCCGCCTGCCGTCCTTCGAGAAGGTGCGCAACGATGCCGTGCTCTACGCCCATGCCAACCGCGTGCTGCACCTGGAGACCAATCCGGGCAATGCGCGCGCCCTGGTGCAGCGCCACGGTGAACAGGACCTGTGGCTGAATCCGCCGCCGCTGCCCTTGAGCACGGAGGAAATGGACTATGTGTTCGGCCTGCCCTATGCGCGCGTGCCGCACCCGACCTATGGTGATGCGAAGATCCCCGCCTATGAAATGATCCGCTTCTCGGTGAACATCATGCGCGGCTGTTTCGGTGGCTGTACCTTCTGCTCCATCACCGAGCACGAGGGCCGTATCATCCAGAACCGCTCGCAGGCATCCATCCTGCAAGAGATCGAGGAGATCCGCGACAAGGTGCCGGGCTTTACCGGGGTGATCTCCGACCTGGGCGGGCCGACGGCCAATATGTACCGCATCGCCTGCAAGAGCCGCGAGATCGAGGCCGCCTGTCGCAAGCCGAGCTGTGTCTACCCGGGTATCTGCCAGAACCTCGATACCGACCATTCCGCCCTCACGGAGCTGTACCGGCAGGCACGCCGGCTGCCGGGGGTGAAGAAGGTGCTGATCGCCTCGGGGCTGCGCTACGACCTGGCCGTGCAGGATCCCGAATACGTGCGCGAGCTGGTCACGCACCATGTGGGTGGTTACCTCAAGATCGCGCCGGAACACACCGAGGACGGTCCGCTGTCGAAAATGATGAAGCCGGGCATCGGTTCCTATGATCGATTCAAGGCCATGTTCGAGAAATACACGAAGGAAGCCGGCAAGGAACAGTACCTGATCCCCTACTTCATCGCTGCCCACCCGGGTACCACCGACGAGGACATGCTCAACCTGGCCCTGTGGCTGAAGCGAAACGGCTTCCGCGCCGACCAGGTGCAGGCCTTCTATCCTTCCCCCATGGCCAGCGCCACGGCCATGTACCATTCGGGCAGGAACCCGCTGCACAAGATCAGCTACAAGAGCGAGACGGTGGAAAGCGTCAAGGACCCGGAACAGCGCAAGCTGCACAAGGCCTTCCTGCGCTACCACGATCCCAAGAACTGGCCGTTGCTGCGTGCGGCCCTGGCGCGCATGGGGCGCGAGGACCTCATCGGAGATGGCGCGCAGCAGCTCATCCCCCGCGACCAGCCCCGCGAGCAGGACGCCTACCGGTCGCCGCGGCGCAAGAACTCGGCGCCGGCCCACCAGCGCCGTACCGGCAAGGGTGCCATCCTCACCCAGCACACCGGCCTGCCGCCGCGCAAGGATGGGGGACGGGCGCGCAAGCCGGGAAGATAAGGGCGGTGCCTGTCCGTCCTGTTACTATTTACCATCGCGGCTTGCGCCGCTCCCACCTCGCCAGCGCCTCTCATCCGAATGGTAGGAGCGACGCCAGTCGCGACAGCCCATGATTGGATCTTCAAGAGGCCTTTGCCCGGGATGAACGACTTTCACCTCAACGCCATCGGCGTTGTGCATTCCTGTTTCAAGCAGAAGTTCGGCATTCCCCGCCAGCCTGGCCTGGTGGACGTGCCGGCTGTCATCGAGCTGTACCCGGACTATGCCCGGGAGGAGGCCGTGCGTGGCTTGGAGGCGTTCTCCCACATCTGGGTGCTGTTCCTGTTCCACCAGACCGTGCGCCAGGGCTGGAAGCCCACGGTTCGACCACCACGCCTCGGCGGTAACGAGCGGGTGGGGGTGTTCGCCAGCCGCTCCATGTTCCGCCCCAACCCCATCGGTCTGTCCGTGGTGGAACTGGCCTCCATCGAATGCGAACCTGGATCGGTGCACCTGCATATCCGTGGCGGGGATCTGCTCGACGGCACGCCCGTGTTGGATATCAAGCCCTATCTGCCCTATGCCGATGCGCTACCCGATGCACGCGGCGGTTATGCGCCGGCTTGCCCCGAGGTGGCGTGCGAGGTGATGTTTACACACGCGGCGCTGGCGGTAATCGAAACCTACCGTGAACGACTTCCGGAACTGCACCAGACCATTACGGCCTTGCTGCGATACGATCCCCGTCCCGCCTATCAGGCCGGCGGAGTGGGACAAAAACCGGAATTTGCCATGCGGTTGTATGATTTTGATCTGAAATGGCGCATGGAAGAAGGTAAGGCGTTGGTCTACGATCTGGTGCCTGTGGAAGGATAAGGCATCCAGCCGTCACCGGTATGCGACAGGTCCGGGACTGAAAAAGGGTCGGCGCGGAAGCTCCGCGCCGACCCGTTCCAGGCTTCCGGGTATTGAAGCTCCCGCCAGTCTATGTGCCGAGACGCACGCTTATGGTCTGGACGGTTTTGTTGCCAGCGGCATCCTCTCCATGTGCTTCGAGGTTATACAGGCCGTCTGGAACGTTGCGGGTGTTCCAGCGGCATCTCAGGCGCCACGAATCACTCCTGGTAGAGAGCAGGGAGCCGTTCGCATAACAGGCCAGCATGGTCACGCCCACATTGTCGCTGGCGTTGATTTCCATGACGACACCGCCGCTCACCGTGTCTCCATCGGAGGGTGTAACGAACCATACCGCCGGTGCTTCGGTGTCCGCATTGGGATCCTGGTTGTCCTGGGTGTCCTCGTTGTCCACCACCACCGTGATGGTGGCCGTACCGGTATTGCCGGCCGCGTCATGGGCATGGGCTTCCAGGGTGACATTACCATTGGGATGGTCGGTGGTATCCCAGCTGAACTCGTAGGGGGCCGTGGTATCGGTTCCGAGGCGCTTGCCATTGACGAACAGTTCGACGGCACTGATCTCCATATCATCCTTGGCGTTGACGGAAATGGTGGTCAGATCCGCTACCAGGCTGCCGTTCGCCAGCGCGAAACCGACGTTGGGCGCCGTTTCGTCCACCGGCGGGCTGGCCGCGGCCAGTGCCAGTTGCACGGCGGTGGCCGCATCGACCCGACCATGGCCGAACTTGTTGTCCCAACCGGCAGGCCCCAGATCCAGAGC
>JAIVHA010000090.1 GCA_020201295.1 Lysobacteraceae bacterium
GCCCAGCATGGCGGGCGCGTAGCCGTCGAGACCGTAGATGATGGCGGCGGCGAGCAGCAGCCCGGTGCCGACGATGGCGGCGAAGTTGCGCTTGTGGTGCCGGCGCAGATCGCGACGCAGTTTGCCCAGTTCCTGTGACTGCCATTGCAGCTGCAGCTTGCCTTCGCTGGCGGCCGTGAGGGTCTTGTGGATCAGGGCGGGGATCTCTGGCAGGGTCTCGGCCCACTGGGGCGCGCTCTTGCGCAGGTTCTTCCACAGGGCGCGCGCGCCCACCTGCTCGCTCATCCAGCGTTCCAGGAAGGGTTTGGCGGTCTGCCACAGGTCCAGTTCGGGGTAGAGCTCGCGGCCCAGCCCCTCGATGTTGAGCAGGGTCTTCTGCAACAGCACCAGCTGCGGCTGCACCTCCATATTGAAGCGGCGCGCGGTCTGGAACAGGCGCAGCAGCAGGTGGCCGAAGGAGATGTCCTTCAGCGGCCGTTCGAAGATGGGCTCGCACACGGTGCGGATGGCGGCCTCGAATTCATCCACCCGGGTGCCCGCCGGCACCCATTCCGATTCCACGTGCAGCTCCGCGACGCGCCGGTAGTCGCGATGGAAGAAGGCCAGGAAGTTCTCCGCCAGGTAGCGCTGGTCCACCGGGCTCAGGGTGCCCATGATGCCGAAATCCACGGCGATGTAGCGATGGTCGGCGCCGACGAAGATGTTGCCGGGGTGCATGTCGGCGTGGAAGAAATTGTCGCGGAACACCTGGGTGAAGAAGATCTCCACGCCGCGCTCGGCCAGTTGCTTGAAGTCAACGCCCTGGCGGCGCAGCTCCTCGATATTGCCGATAGGCGTACCGTAGATGCGCTCCATGACCATCACGTTGCGCTGACAGTGGGGCCAGTACACCTCGGGCACGTACAGCAGCGTCGAAGTGGAGAAGTTGCGGCGCAGCTGGGAGGCGTTGGCCGCCTCGCGCAGCAGGTCCAGCTCGTCGTAGAGGGTCTTCTGGAATTCCGCCACCACTTCGCGGGGGCGCAGGCGGCGGCCTTCGCGCCAGTAGCGCTCCGCCAGCTCGGCGATATAGAGCAGCAGCGATACATCGCGACGGATGACTTTTTCGATGCCGGGACGTACCACCTTGACCACCACGTCGGTGCCGTCCATGAGGGTGGCGGTATGCACCTGGGCGATGGAAGCGGAAGCCAGCGGCGTTTCCTCGAAGCGCTGGAACACCTGCTCCAGCGGGCAGCCGTAGGCGCGGATCGGGATAGCGTCGGAACCAGTTCCAGGGTGCCAGGTAGAGCAGGAAGCGCACCGGCCGCAGCAGGTGAGTGGCCAGCACGATCTCGTCCAGGCCGTGGCGGGCCAGTACCAGGCTGATGTGCGCCAGCCGGAAGAAGTGGGAAAAGCGGATCATGAAGCGGAGGGTTCGCGACGGGTGCGCGTCAGCAGGCGCTGCACCCGGGCCTCCAGCCGGTCGGTATCCATGCGCAGCCGGTCGATGTCGGCAAGAAAGTTTTCCACCTGGATACGCGCCGGTAGCAGACCGGATTCCTCGGTAAGGTATTCGCCCAGGTCCTGGCGCAGTGTGTCCGCGCTGTGCCGTGCATACTGCTGTCCCTGGCGGGCCAGCCGCGCCGCCTGGTGGGCGGCCAGGTCGCCGATGAGCCGCGCCAGGTGTTCCTCCCAGTCGATGTCCATGGCTTCGAGGATCTGCTGGAAGCGCTGGCCAGTGACGCTGTCGCCACGGATCTCCACGGCGCCGGAGAACAGCGCCCGCTCCCGGTCGCCGCCCAGGCCCAGTTCCGCCAGGGCCAGGGGGCTGCCGCTCAGCAGGGTGTCCGGTTCACCTTCGTAGTGGCTCAGTACTTGCAGCCCGTCGACGCCGGGCAGGAAATACAGGGCCAGGTCGGTGCCGCGCCAGTGCAGGCCGATCACCCGTCCTTCCAGCTCCGCCATGCGCCCGAGGGTGTCGGGGTCCAGGGCCAGGTAGCGGTTGAGGGCAGCCTCCAGGGCGGCGGTGGCGATCGTGGGCAGCATCAGGCGGCCTCGCGCAACAGCTGGGCCAGTGATTTCCTGGATTCGTCATCCTCGATCACCAGGGTGCGACTCAGCATGTCATGAAAACCCTGCCTGCGCGGGTCGCGCAGGATCCAGAAAAAACCCAGGGCCGCGGGCAGCAGGGACAGTCCGTAGCCGGCGCAGCGCACCAGGCCCTGGGCGAGGCCGGGAGCCGTGCCGGAACGCAGGGCGATGACCTGCACCCCGGCCAGCAGCTTGCCCGGCGTACCCGCGCAGCAGTTCCACAGCAGGGCACTGAGCAGCATGGCAGCGAGCAACAGCAGAGGCCAGGGGAGTGCGGCCGGGACCGGGATATCACCCCGGGCCAGCATCAGGGTCGGATCCAGCAGCAGGGGCAGGAAGTGGAACAGGCGCAGCAGGAACAGCAGCAGCAGGGTATCGATCAGCAGCGCCAGCAGGCGACGGCCGGGGGTGGCGTAGCGCATGGCCGGTACCCCTGTCAAAAGCGGAACCCGCGATGCAGCGCCACGATGCCGCCGCTGAGATTGAAATAGCCGCAATCCTCGAAGCCCGCCTGTTCCATCATGCCCTTGAGGGTTTCCTGGTCGGGATGCATGCGAATGGATTCGGCCAGGTAGCGGTAGCTGGCCGCGTCATTGGCGATGAGCCTGCCCATGCGCGGCAGGATCTGAAAGGAATAGAAATCGTACAGCGGTTTGAGCCCTGGCGCGGTCACCTTGGAGAATTCCAGCACCAGCAGTCGGCCGCCGGGCTTGAGGATGCGGAACATGGAGGCCAGCGCCGCCTGCTTGTCGGTGACATTGCGCAGCCCGAAGGCCATGGTGATGCAGTCGAAGTGGTGGTCGGGGAAGGGCAGGCATTCGGCATTGGCCTGTACATAGCGCACATTACCGTTGATACCCTGGTCCAGCAGTCGCGCGCGGCCCTGGCGCAGCATGGCACCATTGATGTCCGCCAGTACCACTTCGCCCTCGGCGCCCACCATGCGCGAGAAGCGCGCGGCGAGGTCGCCGGTGCCGCCGGCCAGGTCCAGCACCCGCTGGCCGCTGCGCACCCCGCTCTGCTCGATGGTGAAGCGCTTCCACAGGCGGTGGATGCCCAGCGACATCACATCGTTCATGACATCGTACTTGTTGGCCACGGAGTCGAACACCGCGCCCACCTTGCGAACCTTTTCCTCCAGCGGTACCTGCTGGAAGCCGAAGTGGGTGGTCTTGTCTTCCGTGCTCATGTGGCCTACTTGTTACCCAGTTGACTGTGGGGGGCGCCGGCCGCCTTCAGGCGGTCGAGATAATCCTGCCAGTTCTTTTCCTGGTTCCTGCCCAGCTCGTACAGGGTATCCCAGGAATAGATGCCGGTGTCATGATCGTCGTCAAAATACAGCTGGATGGCGTAGGTGCCCACCTGGGAGATATTGGTGATGTTCACGTCTTCCTTGTCCACCTGCAGCTTGCCCTGGCCGGGGCCGTGGCCCTGCACCTCGGCGGAGGGGGAATAGACACGCAGGTATTCGCAGGGCAGCTGGAAGGTCTCCCCGGTGTCGAAGGTGATCTCGAGTGAACGGGACTTCTGGTGCAGCTTGATGTCGGTCGGTTTCGGCTTGTTGGACATTTGGTTCTCCATCGCAACGCGTCAGTTTCGCGGCACGGGGCAAGTAAGCTCGGTCACTGAAAATATCACCCTGTAGGAGCGGGCTCTGCCCGCGAACATTCGCGGGCAGAGCCCGCTCCTACACTGGCCGCCTGATACCGTGGGCGTGGGAACGTTCCCGGCTCAGAGTATATAGCGACTCAAATCCTCGTCGCGGGACAACTCGGCAAGATGCGCGTCGACGTATTCCTTGTCTACCGCGAGACTTGTGCCGGATTTGTCCGAGGCCTCGTAGGATATGGTCTCGAGAAGCCGCTCAATGACGGTGTGCAGACGCCGGGCACCGATGTTCTCGGTGCGCTCGTTCACCTCCCAGGCGATCTCCGCTAGGCGGGCGATGCCGTCGGCGGTGAAGCTCAGGGTCACGCCCTCGGTGGCCAGCAGGGCGCTGTACTGCTCGGTCAGGGAGGCGTCGGTCTCGGTGAGGATGCGCACGAAATCATCCACGCCGAGGGCGCCCAGTTCCACCCGGATGGGCAGGCGGCCTTGCAGTTCGGGGATCAGGTCCGAGGGCTTGGCCAGGTGGAAGGCGCCGGAGGCGATGAACAGGATGTGGTCGGTCTTCACCATGCCGTGCTTGGTGGTGACGGTGCTGCCCTCCACCAGGGGCAGCAGGTCGCGCTGCACGCCCTCGCGCGATACGCCGGGGCCGGTGGTGTCGGAGCGCTGGGTGACCTTGTCGATCTCGTCGAGAAACACGATGCCGTTCTGCTCCACGCTCTGCAGGGCGCGCAGCTTGACGTTTTCCTTCGCGCAGGCGCTTGCGCAGTTTCTGGCGGGTTTCCGAATCCGCTTGTTCCGGGGCCTCTGGACTGAAGCCCACGCCGGCGCGCGGGCGCGGCAGCAGGATGTCGAGTATGCGCTCCTCGGCGGCATCCTCGGCGCGGTGGCGCACCTTGGCCATCTCTTCCTCGCGCGTCATCTTGAGGGCGATGTCCACCAGGTCGCGAATGATGGACTCCACGTCGCGGCCCACATAGCCCACCTCGGTGAACTTGGTGGCTTCCACCTTGAGGAAGGGCGCGTTGGCCAGTCGTGCCAGGCGGCGCGCGATCTCGGTCTTGCCCACGCCGGTAGGGCCGATCATCAGAATGTTCTTGGGGGTGATTTCGCCGCGCAGGGGTTCCGCCACCTGCATGCGTCGCCAGCGGTTGCGCAGGGCGATGGCCACGGAACGCTTGGCGGCGTCCTGGCCGATGATGTGCTTGTCCAGTTCCTGGACGATCTCGCGGGGGGTCATGTCCGACATGGTGTGATCAGGCTTCGCTGCCGCCATCGAGTTCTTCGATGGTGCGGTTGTGGTTGGTGTAGATGCAGATGTCCGCGGCGATGGCCAGGCCCTTCTCGACGATGTCGCGAGCTTCCAGTTCCGTGTTCTCCAGCAGGGCGCGAGCCGCGGCCTGGGCATAGGGACCGCCGGAGCCGATGGCGATCAGGCCTTCCTCTGGCTCGATCACGTCGCCGTTGCCGGTGATGATCAGCGAGGCATCCTTGTCCGCCACCGCCAGCAGCGCCTCCAGGCGGCGCAGCATGCGGTCGGTGCGCCAGTCTTTGGCCAGCTCCACGGCGGAACGGACCAGGTTGCCCTGGTGTTTTTCCAGCTTGCCCTCGAAGCGCTCGAACAGGGTAAAGGCATCGGCGGTGCCGCCGGCGAAGCCGGCGATGATGCGGTCGTGGAACAGGCGCCGCACCTTGCGGGCATTGCCCTTCATGACGGTGTTGCCCAGGGATACCTGGCCGTCGCCGCCGATGACGACACGGCCGTTGCGCCGGACCGAGAGGATGGTGGTGCCGCGAAACTGTTCCACTGCGAGGATCCCTGGAGATACTGTAAAAAGGCCAGTGATTGTACACCAGAAGCCCGGCACGCAGCAGGCGGAGGCAAATCCCGGTCAGGCCTGGGGACATAAGGCCCGGCAATCTGTATACAATGCCGGCCAATGCCGGGTTTTCGCCCACCAGGAGGCCGCCTTGTCCGCCCAGCCCGCCACGACGCCCATCAGCCCCGCCCGGCGCCAGGAATTGATCCGCGCCCTGGGCGGGGTGCTGCCGCCCGCGGCCCTGCTGACGGAGACCGAGGCGTTGCGTCCCTATGAGTGCGATGGCCTGTCGGCGTACCGTCACCTGCCCATGCTGGTGGTGCTGCCGGAAACGCTGGAGCAGGCACAGGCGGTGCTGCGCATCTGCCGCGAGCAGCAGGTCCCGGTGGTGACCCGGGGTGCCGGCACCGGCCTGTCCGGCGGCGCCCTGCCCCTGGCCAATGGCGTGCTCATGGGCATGGCCCGCTTCAACCGC
>JAIVHA010000139.1 GCA_020201295.1 Lysobacteraceae bacterium
GACGCCGTGAATACATGCCCCAGGGCACCTTATCGACCGCTACGCGGTCTCACCTTGTCCCTGTAGGCTTGACGGCCGCGTCCTTGCGGCCGACACCTGCCGGCGGGACGTGAGGCTTTATCAATTCCAACCATGGTAATAGGTATACTGTCCCCAAATACCGGGAGGGAGCATATGTCAGCCAACGTCATCGCCTTCGAGGAACTGCGCATCGGCCAGATCGAGCAGGTGGGGGGCAAGAACGCCTCCCTGGGCGAGATGATCCGCGAACTCGGTTCCCTGGGGGTACGGGTGCCCGGCGGTTTCGCCACCAGCGCCGATGCCTTCCGCGCCTTCCTGCAACATAACGACCTCACCGACCGCATCCGCGAACGACTGGCCGGCCTCGACATCGAGGATGTGAACGCGCTGGTGCGCGCGGGGACCGAGATCCGTGGCTGGATCATGGCCGGCGAGTTGCCGGCGGATCTGGAACAGGACATCCGCGCCGCCTATGAAAAACTGGCCGGAGACGATCCCGAGTGCGCCGTGGCGGTGCGCTCCTCCGCCACCGCCGAGGACCTGCCCGACGCCTCCTTCGCCGGCCAGCAGGAAACCTTTCTCAACGTGCGCGGGATCGAGCGGGTGCTGGCGAAGGTGAAGGCGGTATTCGCCTCCCTCTACAACGACCGCGCCATCACCTACCGCGTCCACCACGGCTTCGACCATGGGCAGGTAGCCCTGTCCGCCGGCGTGCAGCGCATGGTGCGCAGCGATTGCGGCGCCAGCGGCGTCATCTTCACCCTGGACACGGAGACCGGTTTCCGCGACGTGGTGTTCATCACCGCGGCCTACGGCCTGGGCGAGACCGTGGTGCAGGGCGCGGTGAACCCCGATGAATATTATGTGCACAAGCCCATGTTGGAGCGGAACAAGCTGGCGGTCCTGCAGCGCAACCTGGGCAGCAAGACCATCCAGATGATCTACCGCGACAGCGCCGATGGCGGCGATCCGGTGGAGATCGTCGACACCACTCCGGAACAGCGCCAGCGCTTCGCCCTGGAGGATGAACAGGTCATGGAGCTGGCGCGCCAGGCGGTCACCATCGAACAACACTACGGCCGGCCCATGGACATCGAATGGGCCCTCGATGGCATCGATGGCGAGCTGTATATCGTGCAGGCACGCCCGGAGACCGTGGAAAGCCGCTCCTCGGCCCAGCACCTGCAGCGCTACCACCTGCAGCAGTCGGGCAAGGTGCTGGTCACCGGGCGCAGCATCGGCAGCCGCATCGGTGCCGGGCCCGCGCGGGTGATCCAGGACATCGCCCAGATGGACCGGGTGCAGGCCGGTGACGTACTGGTCACCGACATGACGGATCCCGACTGGGAACCCATCATGAAGCGCGCCGCCGCCATCGTCACCAACCGCGGCGGCCGCACCTGCCATGCCGCCATCATCGCCCGCGAACTGGGGATCCCGGCAGTGGTGGGGACCAGTGAAGGCACCGAACTCATCCCCGATGGCGAACCGGTTACCGTGTCCTGCGCCGAGGGGGACATCGGCAGGATCTACCAGGGCCAGTTGGATTTCGAGGTCAAGGACATCGCCCTCGACAAGCTGCCGGAGCTGCCCTTCAAGATCATGATGAACGTGGGCAACCCGGAACGGGCCTTCGACTTCCGCTTCCTGCCCAATGCCGGCATCGGCCTGGCGCGGCTGGAGTTCATCATCAATCGCATGATCGGCGTGCATCCCAAGGCACTGCTGGAATTCGATGCCCTGCCCGCCAGCCTGCAGGGGGACATCCGCCCGCTCATGGCCGGCTATGCCGACCCGGTCAACTTCTACATCGACAAGCTGGCCGAGGGCATTTCCACCCTGGCGGCGGCCTTCTGGCCCAAGCCGGTGATCGTGCGACTGTCCGATTTCAAATCCAACGAATACGCCAACCTGCTCGGCGGCGACCGTTACGAACCCCACGAGGAAAACCCCATGCTGGGTTTCCGCGGCGCCTCGCGCTACATCTCCAAGGATTTTCGCGCCTGTTTCGCCCTGGAGTGCCGCGCCCTGCGCAAGGTGCGCGAGACCATGGGACTGGCAAACGTGGAGATCATGGTGCCCTTCGTGCGCACCCTGGAGGAAGCCGAGGCGGTCATCGACGCCCTGCGCGACGAGGGCCTGGAGCGCGGCAAGGAAGGCCTGCGCATCATCATGATGTGCGAGATCCCCTCCAACGCCCTGCTGGCGGACCAGTTCCTGGAACTGTTCGACGGTTTTTCCATCGGCTCCAACGACCTCACCCAGCTGACCCTGGGGCTGGACCGCGATTCGGCCCTGGTGGCGCAGGCCTTCGACGAGCGCAATTCGGCGGTGAAGGCCCTGCTGTCCATGGCCATCCAGGCCTGCCGCAAGGCCGGCAAGTACGTGGGCATCTGCGGCCAGGGTCCGTCCGACCATCCGGACCTGGCGCGCTGGCTCATGGAACAGGGCATTGACAGCGTGTCGCTGAATCCCGATTCGGTGGTGGAGACCATCCTGTATCTGGGAGGGCAGGAAGCGGAATGAATTTTCAAAACCCATTCACCGCAAAGGCGCAAAGGACGCAAAGAATACAAAATTTTTTCTTTGCGTCCTTTGCGCCTTTGCGGTGAATATTGATTTATGAATACACCCAAGGTAACCCGTCTGCGCGACATCGATCCCGCCCGTCTGGAGGACGTGCTGCGCCCCTATGGGATAGAGCTCGCGATGGTGGCGCAGGATGAAGCCATCCCCGGCAGCTTCTGGGGCGAGAGCGAGGCCGGCCTGATCGGCGACCGGCTCTATGTGCGCCCCGACACCCCGGTGCATTCGGCCCTGCACGAGGCCTGCCATTACATCTGCATGGACCCCGAACGGCGCGCCGGCCTGCACACCGATGCCGGCGGCGGCTACGATGAGGAGAACGGTGTCTGCTACCTGCAGATCCTGCTCGCCGAGCAACTGCCGGGTATCGGCCGTGACGGCCTGATGCGCGATATGGACGCCTGGGGCTACAGTTTCCGCCTCGGCTCCACCCGCGCCTGGTTCGAGTCCGATGCCGGGGATGCCCGTGCCTGGCTGGAACAGCATGGCCTGCTGCGCGAGGGATCGCCGACGGGTGCCGTGCTTGAAGGTACCCCGTCGGGCTGAAGCCCGACCTGCAAGGCTCCACCTCTGCCTGGAGTGCCGCCTGTAGGTCGGGCTTCAGCCCGACAATGGTAGCGTCAGGCCTACCGCGCAACCTATTCCAGCCGCACCCGATACACCTCCTCCAGGGAGGTCACGCCCTCGCGCGCCCGGCGCAAGGCCTGCTGGGTAAGCGGGCGCAGTCCCTGGTCCAGGGCCAGCATGCGCATTTCATCGACGGAGGCGCCCTGTACGATCAGACGGCGCAGTTCCGGGCTGACCAGCAGCAATTCATATACGGCCGCGCGACCCTGGTAGCCGCTGTGGTTGCACTGTTCGCAACCCGCGCCCCTGCGGAAATCCTCCCCGGAAGCCACCCGCAGGCGGGTGATGATGTGCTGCGCCAGGGGTTCGGGTGCGATGCACCGGGGACAGTTGCAGCGCACCAGGCGCTGGGCGATCACCCCGTTCAGGGCCGAGGCCACCAGGTAGGGTTCGATGCCCATGTCGACCAACCGGCTCACCGCACTGATGGCGTCATTGGTGTGCAGGGTGCTCAGCACCAGGTGGCCGGTTAGCGCGCTCTCGATGGCGATGCGTGCCGTCTCCCGGTCGCGGATCTCGCCGATCATGATCACGTCCGGGTCATGGCGCAGGATGTGTTTGAGCGCACGTGCGAATCCATAACCGGGCACCCGGTTGACCTGAATCTGACCCATGCCGCCCAGGCGATATTCCACCGGGTCCTCGACGGTAACGATATTCACCGCGCGCTGGCGCAGCTCCCGCAGGGCGGCATAGAGGGTGGTGCTCTTGCCGGCGCCAGTGGGACCGGTCACCAGCAGCAGTCCATGGCTGCGCTGCAGGCATTCCTCCAGGCGCTGCAGATCCCGTGGTTCCAGCCCCAGGCCGGACAGGGACTTCATACCGGTGCCGGCACACAACAGGCGGATGGCCACACTCTCGCCGCCGACGGTGGGGATGGTGGAGATACGCAGGTCTACCGTCTCGTCGCCATCCAGCATGCGCGCCTGGCCGTCCTGGGGGAGGCGGCGGTCGGAGATATCCATCTTGCCGAGCACCTTGATGCGCGCCACCATGGCCGGCAGCAGGGATTTGCTGAAACGCCGCACCGGCTGCAGCTGCCCGTCGATGCGAAACAGCAGTTCCGCCTCCATGCCGTCGGGACGGATGTGGATATCGGAGGCACGCCGCCGCAGGGCATCGAGGATGATGTTATTCACCAGCTGCACGATGGGTTTCTGCGTCCCCAGCCGTTCCGCCTCGTGCAGCGTGCCCGCCTCTTCCGCCTCGGCATCCAGCGCCAGCCCCTCGACGAGCGCCATGGGCCCGGCACCATAGCAACTCTGGATAGCGGTCTCGATCTCCTGGGCCGTGGCCAGGCAGGGTTCGATACCAAAGCCGGTGATGAAACGCAGCAGGCGCAGCACCTCCTCATCGGCGGGCTGATCCATGGCCACCACCAGTCGCCCACGATGGTGCAGCAGGGGAATCAGGGTGTAGCGCCGCGCGATCTCCTCGCTGACCAGGGTCATGGCCTGCGGATCGATGTCGAAGTGACGCAGGCTGAGGATGGGAATATCGAGCTGGTGAGCGAGGCGCAAGGTCTCGGGCAATTCCTCCGGGAGCTGCACCGGCGCCTGCCAGGACAGCCCCTGTTCCAGGCGCGCGCGCAGACTCACGCTGTCGTGCAGCACCAGCTCCCCCGGCAGGCTATCGGCATCGGCGTCCTCCAGCGTGGGTCCCTGCCACACCCATTGGCGTGCCTCCCCCGCCAGCTGATACCAGGCGATGGCAGCCAGGGGCAGGAACAGACGCCGCGGGCTGCCATCGCTGGCCTCGGTGCAGAGATGCACGCCCTCCGCTTCGCGCGCGCACTCGAGGGACATGCCTTCCAGTTGCTCACCATCACGAAACCGAATGGCGAAACTGCGATAGTCCGTCTGGGTGGGCGCACCGGCCAGGTGGCCGTCCCACTGGATGCAGCGTATATCCCGCAAGGAAATATTCCAGATTTCCCCGCCACCGCATAACACCAGGCTCCCGTCATCGGGATGCCAATCCTCCAGCCGGCCGCGGCGACGCCGGCCATCGAGCAGCTCGACCTCGGTCTCGGCGCCGGTGAGCACTTGCAATAGTGTTTGATCAAAGGTGGCGAAGGACTCACCACCATCAAGATGTATGGACATGGCATGCACTCCCTGTGCAGAGAACCGGTCATCCTGGCCGGTTATGGTAGGGAAGCTCCGATGAACCCATCATGCCGGCGCAGGCCGGCATCCATGTCGCTAATCCCCTTGGATGACGAGCTACGCGCTCTTGTCCGGCATGCGCCGGACCGGAATGACCAAAACAACGCTGATCAGGGCTTCCCTGGAAAACCGCTGGATCAAGTATACCCAACGATGCCCTATTGTGTAATGCTGACCGACCGGTAACCTGTATCAACAATTACACTATGAAACGCCTGTTTTACTTCCTGCTGCTCATGCCCGCCCTTGCCTCGGCCGCTGACTGGACCACGCGCCCCCTTGCCGAGCTGGCGGTCTACCCCGAATTCCGCGCACCGGCCCGGGTACTGGCCCTCAACGAGGCGCGCCTGGCCGCCGAGGTGGCCGGACGGATCGAGGCACTGCCGGCGCGGGTGGGCCAGGCGGTGCCGGCCGGCGCGGAGCTGGCACGCATCGATGCGGCCGACTACCGCATCGCGGCCGGACAGGCCGCGGCACGGGTGGAGCTAAGTGAAAACCGCCTGCGCCTGGCGCAAACCCAGCTCGACCAGTTCCGCGTCCTGGCGCAGGACGGCCATGTGAGCGCGGACCAGCTGCGCAGCAAGGAAACCGAGCACGCCGTGCTGGAGAGCGAGCGGAAGCTGGCGCGTCTGACCCTGGAGGCCGCCGAGTTGCAGCTGGCTCGCACCCTGATCCACGCCCCCTTCGACGGCCTGGTGCGGGAGCGACTGGCGAGCGTGGGCGACCTCGCCGCGCCCGGCACACCCCTGCTGGTGCTGGTCTCCACCCAGGGCACCGAGGTCCAGGCCCAGGTGCCGGCTGCGCAGATCGAGGCCTTGCGTGCCGCCGAGGGCTGGCAGTTGCGGCTCGATGGCCAGGCCCATGGCCTGCGCCTTGAGCGCATCCTGGCCGTCGTGGAACCTGCCGGCCAGACCCAGGTCGTGGTGTTTTCAGCGGACACAGAACTCGTCCCGGGACGGGCGGGGGAGCTGCGCTGGCGCAGCCCACGGGCCCACCTGCCCGGTGAGTACCTGATGGAACGGGAAGGCCGCCTCGGGGCCTGGGTCGAGGAACAGGGGCAGGCCCGTTTCATCGAGCTACCCCGTGCCGCCGTGGGACGACCGGTGGCCGTCGACTGGTCGCCGGATACCTCCGTCATCGATGCAGGTCGATTCCGCCTCGGCCTGCCGCCGGCAGGAGCGGGTGAGACGCAGTGAGCCGGCTCTACGCGCGGCTGATCACCAATCACCCGCTGGCCAATATCACCTTCGTGCTGGTGCTGGTGAGCGGCCTGCTCACCTACCTGGCCATGCCGCGCGCGCAGGACCCCGAGATCAACTTCAACTGGGTGAACATCATCACCACCCTGCCAGGCGCCTCCGCCGAGGACATCGAACGGGAGATCACCGCGCCCCTCGAGGACGCCATCGCCCAGGTGAAGAACATCAAATTCGTATCCTCCTCCTCGCGCGAGGGGCTGTCCTCCATCCTGGTACGCTTCGAGGACCTGTCCGAGCGGCTGTTCGACAAACGCGTGAACGATCTGCGCCGCGAGGTGCAGAACCAGGCGGCGGACGAATTGCCGCTGGAGGCCAACGATCCGCAGATCATGGAGATCACCACCTCCAACGGCTTCCCCACCGCCCACATCGCCGTCTACGGACCCGGCGGCGAACACCTGCGCTGGACCTCCGCCATGCTGAAGAAGGACCTGGAACAGCTCCCGGGCGTGGACCAGGTGCTGGCCCTGGGCCTGGACGAGCCGGAACTGCACGTGGACTTCGACCCGGAGCGGGTGGCGGCCGCCGGTCTGTCACCGCTCCAGGTATCCGATGCCGTCGCGGCCTGGTTCCGCAACGTGCTGGCCGGCCGGGTCACCGCCCGCGACACCGAGTGGCTGGTGCGCCTGGAGGGCAAGACCGCCGACCCCGGGCGACTGGCCGAGGCCGCGGTCATCACCCCGCAGGGACGCGTAGCGCTGGCCGAGATCGCCACGGTGCGCCGCGGCCATGAACGCAGCGCCCAGCAGATCAGCTACCAGGGCTTTTCCGCCATCCTGCTGTCCATCACCAAGCAGGCCGATGCCAATACCCTGCAGCTGGTCGAGCGTCTCAATGCCTTCACGGCCGAGCGCAATCCCCTGCTCCATGACCAGGGCGTGCAGTTGCTGGTGGTGGACGACCAGACCCATGCCACCCGGCACGCCATCTCGGTAATGGAATCCAATGCCCTGATCGGCCTGCTCGCGGTACTGGGCATGTGCTGGCTGTTCCTGGGCACGCGCCTGGCCGTGCTGGTGGCGCTGGGCATTCCGTTCGCCCTGGCCGGTGCCTTCCTGGCCGCCAATCTCATCGGCTCGACCCTCAATCTCACCGTGCTGCTCGGCATCGTCATCGCCCTGGGCATGGTGGTGGATGACGCGGTGGTGGTGGTGGAGGCCATCTATTACCGCTTGAGCCGTGGCGAGCCGCCCCTGGAGGCGGTGATGAACGGCATCCACGAAGTGGCCTCCCCGGTGCTGGCGGCCATCCTCACCACCATCGCCGCCTTTCTGCCCCTGATGCTGCTGCCGGGCATCCTCGGTGACTTCATGTTCGTGGTGCCCTTCGTGGTCACCATGGCGCTGCTGATCAGCCTGTTCGAGGCCTTCTGGATCCTGCCCGCCCACATCATGCTGCTGCGCCCCGACTACAGCCGCCGCGTGTCACACACCCAGCAACTGCGCGTGCGGGCCACCCGCTGGCTGCGACTGCGCTATGGCCAACTGCTGGTGGGCGTGATGCGCCGGCCGCGCACCGGCCTGGCCGTGGTACTGATCACCATGGCGGGCGCCATCGGCCTGGTGACCGAGGGGGTGGTGAAACGCGACTTCTTCGCCTTCGACTCGGTGCGCCAGTTCTACATCCACGTGGACCTGCCGCCGGGCGTGACCCTGGCCCACAGCCTCGAACAGGCGGAACGTGCCGTGGCTGTGGCACGGGAACACATGGCCCCGGAGGAGCTGCGCTCCCTCACCGCCACCGCGGGTGTGAAGTTCACGGACACCGAACCCCTGTACGGCCCCCAGTACGCCCAGGTGATCGTTGCCCTGCAGCCACGCCGCGGCGACATGCGCGAGACTTCCGCCATCATCGAGGCCCTGCGCGAACCGGTAGCGGACCTCAACGACGTGGCGCGCTTCAGCTTCCTGGAGGTCAAGGGCGGCCCGCCCACCTCGCGGCCCATCAACGTCAAGGTGCGTGGTGATGACTACGACGAGCTGCGCGCCGCCGCCGATGCCCTGCTGGACAGCCTGCACGCCATCGAAGGCACACGCGATATCCAGGACGACGACGTGGCGGGCCGCAGTGAGCTGCGCCTGCTGCCCAACCGCGAGAAACTGGCGCGCGCAGGTGTCTCGCCGGGTGAACTGGCACGCCTGCTGCGCCTCTATGGGGAAGGAGAGATGGTCGCCTCCACCCGCGATCGCGGCGAGAAGCTGGAGGTAGTGGTGCGCGCGCGGCCCGAGGTGCTCACCGACATCGAGGAACTGCTGCAGCGGCCGGTGCCGCTCGCCAGCGGCGAGCTGATCCCCCTCGGCAGCCTGGTGGATGCCGGGACCCGCACCAGCAAGGGGTACATCCGTCATTACCAGCTCAAGCGGGCCATCACCGTGGAGGCGGAACTGGACCGGGAGGTAATCGATACCGTCACCGCCAACAATCGTCTCAAGGCCGCCTGGGAGGAACTGCAGCCAGCCTATCCCAACGTGGACCTGGATTTCTCCGGCGAACTCGACGACATCCAGGAAAGCCTGGATTCCATGGCGCGGCTGTTCCTGTTCGGGCTGGGGCTGATCTATTTGATTCTGGCGGCGCAGTTCCGCAGCTATTTCCAGCCGCTCATCATCCTGGTCACCGTGCCGCTGGCCTTCACCGGCGTGGTGCTCGGCTTGCTGGTGTCGGGCAACCCGCTGTCGCTCTATACCCTCTACGGCGTGGTGGCGCTCACCGGCATCGCCGTCAACGCCGCCATCGTCCTCATCAGCGCCGCCAACCAACGGCTCGCCGCCGGCATGGGCCTGGTACACGCCGTCATCCATGCCGCACGCCGGCGCGTGGTGCCCATCCTCATCACCACCGTCACCACCATCGGCGGCCTGTTGTCCCTGGCCGTCGGCCTGGGCGGGAAATCGCTCATGTGGGGCCCGGTCGCCGCCAGCATCGTCTGGGGCCTGGGCTTCTCCACCCTGCTCACCCTGTTCGCCATCCCCCTGGTGTGGCGCATGGCCATGGGCTTGAAGGTCCGTTAGGGAGAATGGCACTGACTTAAGCCGGAAAATGCCCGTCATTGCGAGGATGCCTTGACCCGAAGGGTAAGGTACACATGATGAAGCCCGAAGGGATTCTATGGGCCAGAAGTGACGCGGCAATCTCCACCATGGCGAGGTGGCTGGATTCCTTGGTGAAGCCGGCCGCCACGGCGGGGCTCCAGCGCCTGGCGAGTTCCTTGAGGGTACTCACGTCCAGGTTGCGGTAGTGGAAGAAGGCTTCCAGGGTGGGCATGCAACGCGCCATGAAGCGGCGATCCTGGCAGATGCTGTTGCCGCACATGGGCGAGGCCTTGGCTGGCACATACTGCTCCAGGAAGGCGATGGTACGGCGTTCGGCCTCGGCCTCGTCGAGGGTGCTCTGGCGCACCCGCTCGACCAGACCCGACTTGCCGTGCTGGTTGGTATTCCATTCGTCCATGGTTGACAGCCGATCCTCCGGCTGGTGGATGGCCATGACCGGGCCTTCGGCGAGGATATTCAGCTCGGCATCGGTGACGATGGTGGCGATTTCGATGATGTCGTCGTGGTCGGTGTCGAGCCCGGTCATTTCCAGGTCGATCCAGATGAGGTTATTGGCGTTCTGAGGCATGGTTTTGATGTATCCGGCGTGGGCTTGAGTTGCATTCTACCAGAGGCTACCCTGCTTACTAAGAAACCCCCGGAATCCGCCCATGAACCGCTTTACCCTGCTCTTCGTCGCCCTGCTGGGCCTGTCGGTGCTGTTGCGCCTGTGGCTGGCCGGCCGCCACCTGCGCCATGTGGGCGCCCACCGCGCGGCGGTGCCCGAGGCCTTCCGCGAACGCATCTCCCTGCAGGAACACCAGAAGGCCGCCGACTACACCCGCGCCGGGGTGAAGCTGGGCATGGTGGAACTGCTGTACGGCAGCCTGCTGCTCCTGCTCTGGACCCTGGGCGGGGGGCTCGACCTGCTCGGCCGGTGGTGGTACGGGCTCGGGCTCGGTGAAATCCCCACCGGCATCGGCATTCTGGTCAGCGCCTTCCTGATCATGGCCCTGCTGGACCTGCCCAGTCAGCTCTACCACACCTTCGTGCTGGAGGATCGCTTCGGCTTCAACCGCACGACGCCCGCCACCTTCCTGGGCGACCTGCTCAAGCACGGCCTGCTGCTGGCGCTGATCGGCATCCCCCTGGCCTGGGTGGCCCTCACCCTGATGGCAAAGGCCGGCAGCCTCTGGTGGCTGTATCTCTGGGCGGTATGGGTGGGCTTCAGCCTGTTCATGATGTGGGCCTACCCGGCCTTCATCGCGCCCCTGTTCAACCAGTTCACGCCGCTGGAGGACGAGGCGCTGCGCACACGCATCCAGCGCCTGCTGGACCAGTGCGGCTTCCGCAGCCAGGGCATCTATGTCATGGACGGCTCGCGCCGTTCCGGCCATGGCAACGCCTACTTCACCGGCTTCGGCCGCAACAAGCGCATCGTGTTCTTCGACACCCTGCTGAAGGGCCTGGAGCCGGCGGAGATCGAGGCGGTGCTGGCCCATGAACTGGGCCACTTCAAGCGCAAGCACGTGCAGAAGCGCCTGCTGTCCATGATGCTCATGAGCCTGGCGGGCCTGGCCCTGCTGGGCTGGCTCGTCGAACAGACCTGGTTCTATGCAGGCCTGGGGGTGAGCCAGCCCTCCCACGCCATGGCGCTGCTGCTGTTCCTGCTGGTAGCGCCGGTGTTCAGCTTTTTCCTGCAACCCCTGTTCGCCTTCTGGTCGCGCCGCCACGAGTTCGAGGCCGACGACTTCGCCGCACGCCAGGCCAATGCCCATGATCTCATCAGGGCATTGGTGAAGCTCTACCAGGAAAACGCCAGCACCCTGACACCGGACCCGCTATACTCAGCATTCCACGACTCACATCCGCCGGCACCGGTGCGGGTGGCGCACCTGTCATCGCGACTGCAACCGGCCTTGGAGGCAACCCCATGAACAGATTCATCCCTGCGATACTGCTGTCCTCCCTACTGCTCGGCACCAGCCTGCCGTTGGCCGCGGCCGATCCCGTCAAGGGCAAGCAACTGCACGACGCCAACTGCGTACGCTGTCACGACAGCGGCGTCTATACCCGTGCCGACCGCCGCATCCAGTCCATGGAGGCGCTGCACGCCCAGGTGGCGCGTTGCGAACTGACGCTGGACCTGCAATGGTTCGACGAGGATCGGGAAAACGTCGCCGCATACCTCAACGAGGCCTTCTACGGGTTTCAGTAGGGTGAAAAATCGTATTGGCCACGGAAATACACGGAAGAACACGGAAATCCCCAAAATATTGTTTTTTCCGTGTTCTTCCGTGGATTCCGTGGCCATTACTAAGGTTTTCACGCCATGAATGACCTGCTACAACAACATTGCCAGCCCCTGGAAAAAGGCACGCCGCCACTGGATGCGGCGGCCGTCGCGAAACTGCTGCCGCAACTGGACCAGGACTGGCGGGCCGATGTCGAGCAGGGCACGCTGGTGCGCGAAATCCGCTTCAAGAATTACTACCAGACCATCGCCTTCGTGAACGCCCTGGCCTGGATCGCCAATCAGGAAGACCACCACCCGGACCTGGAAGTGAGCTACAACCGCTGCACCGTGCACTTCAGCACCCATTCCATCGGCGGGCTCTCCTTGAACGATTTCATCTGCGCCGCCCGGCTCGACGCCCTGCGGCCCGGCTCGGACTGAACCGGCTTCATGCCCCGCCTCTACCGGACCTGAGCAGCGTTGTCCCGCAAGCCCGCGATTCCACGCCGCCCGCGCGACGGCCACAAGACCGGCGCCCGGGACGAACCCGCTGCGCAGACCGGACTGGTGATCGTCAACCACGGCCGCGCCGCGCTGGTGGAGGATGAATCCGGAGCGCTCCATCGCTGCACCGCCCGGCGCAACGTGCCGCGCAGCGTCAGCGGCGACCGGGTACGCTGGGAACCGAGCGGCCGCGGGCAGGGCGTGATCACCGAAGTACTGCCACGCCACACCGTACTGCTGCGTCCCGACGGTCCCGACAAGACCCGCGCCATGGCCGCCAACCTGGACCGTGTCATCATCGTGGTGGCCACGCGCCCCTCCTTCCCCGATGAATTGCTGGACCGCTACCTGGCCGCCGCCGAGATCATCGGCGCCGAACCCCTGCTGGTGGTGAACAAGGCGGACCTGCTGGACGAAGGCGGGCGCTTCGCCATGGCCGAGCGGCTGCGGCCCTTCGAGGCCATCGGCTACCGGGCGCTGTTCACCAGCAGCCTCGACCGCGACGGTTTGAAAGACCTGCACGAGGCCCTGCGTGGTCACACCTGCATGCTGGTGGGTCAATCGGGGGTAGGCAAGTCGTCCCTGGTGCAGGCCCTGCTGCCGGATCTGGAAATCCGCACCGGCGCCCTCTCGGAGGCCACCGGCCAGGGTTGCCACACCACCACGGTGGCCACGCTCTACCACCTGCCCGACGGCGGTGATCTCATCGATTCACCCGGCGTGCGGGATTTCGATCTGTGGACCTGCGATCCGGTGGAGGTCTCCCACGGCTTCCGGGAATTCCGCGACTATCTCGGCCAGTGTCGCTTCCACAACTGCCGGCATCTCAGCGAGCCGGGTTGCGCCATTCAGGAGGCGGCACGCAGTGGCGCCATCGCGGCGCGGCGGCTGGAGAGTTATCGCAGGATCGTGCAGGCAGAGGTGCCGTAGAAAAGCGGCCGGATAATGCGTAGGAGCGGGCTCTGCCCGCGAACCGGCTGGGCAACTTCGCGGGCAGAGCCCGCTCCTACAGGTGATAGGGTTACTTGCTGGTCTTGACCCCGATGAGGCTGTAGGTCGGGCACCAGCCGATCAGTGCCGTGGCCAGCGGGATAATGCCGATCCAGCCCCACATGGTCTGGGGTCCCACGAAGACCAGTGCGATCAACACCAGCCCCACCACGATGCGGATCCCACGATCCACCGAACCCATATTCTGTGTCATGACACATACCTCTTGTGAATGATACTTTCAGCGTACACCCGCTGAACCCCCACCATCAAGCAAAAGCTCCTGTACCTCAACCCGGCGGCCAGTGCATGGCGCGTCCGGCCAGCAGATGCAGATGTATGTGAAACACCGATTGCCCCGCCTCGGCGTTGCAGTTGATCACCGTGCGGTAGCCACGCTCGGCCAACCCTTCCTGCTCCGCCACTTTTTTGGCCGCCAGGAACAGCTTGCCCATGAGGGCGGCATGGGTTTCGTCCAGGTCGTTGAGCGTGGCCAGGTGCAGTTTGGGAATGACCAGCACGTGCAGCGGCGCCTGGGGATTGAGGTCGCGGAAGGCCAGCACATCCTCGTCCTCGTAGACCACGTCAGGCTTGATCTCGCCCTTCACCATGCGGCAGAACAGACAGTCGCTCATGCGTTTCCCCTTTGATCATGGATGAAAACCTGTCGGGCTGAAGCCCGACCTACCAATATCCAGGCCGATGAATTGTTGTAGGTCGGGCTTCAGCCCGACAGGTCCTTGCACAAGCCTAGCAAAAATCAGACGAAGGCATCCACGCTGCGGCCGTGGGTGAAGGCCTGGCGAGGTTCGGGCTGGGTGTTGTTGAGATAGAGACCGAGAGCCTGGCGGTTGCTGGCGGAAAGGCCGGCGCGAACCGCGCCGCGCTGCGCTTCCGCGCTGCCGGCTTGGTACTGGCGGCTGTCGAGGAAATCCTGGGTGGACTGGCCATGGACCGGACGGTGGCGCAGCAGCTCACCCTCCATGGCCGGCTCCGCCGCGCGCGGCCGGCGCGGCGGCTCGCGCCCGCTGGGACCGGCCGGCTCCACGGGCCGCGGCCCGGCCTCCCGCTGGGCCGGGCCGGTGTGCGGGTACGCGGGGCGTCCCGGGGTGATCGCGGAAAGGCGGCCGATATCCATGCTGGCCGAAGTCCTCCCTAGTGAAGGTTACAGCTCCCGGCGCCCGGCAAAGGCGTGGGAGAGAGTCCCGCCATCGATGTATTCTAGCTCCCCGCCCAGGGGCACGCCATGGGCGATGCGCGTGGCGCGGATGCCACGCGCGCGGGCCATTTCCCCCAGGTAATGGGCCGTGGCCTCGCCCTCCACGGTGGGATTGGTGGCCAGGATCATCTCCCGCACCTCGCCCTGGTCCAGGCGCGCCGCCAGCTGGTCGAGACCCAGTTCCTCGGGGCCGATACCGTCCAGCGGCGACAGATGGCCCATGAGCACGAAATAGAGACCCTGAAACCCGGTCGATTGTTCCACCGCCTGCACATCCGCCGGGCTTTCCACCACGCACAGCAGGCTGCGATCACGGCCGGCGCGACTGCACAGGACACAGACCTCCGCCTCGGTAAGGGTGCGGCAGTCACGGCAATGGCCGATCTGCTCCACCGCCTCGACCAGCGCCGCGGCCAGGCGCCGGCCGCCGTCGCGGTCACGCTCCAGGATCTGGAAGGCCATGCGCTGGGCTGACTTGGGGCCGACGCCGGGCAGACAGCGCAGCGCCTCGATGAGCTGCGCGATGAGGGGGGAGACGCTCACCGGGTATCAGAAGGGCATCTTGAAGCCGGCGGGCAGGTTCATGCCCGCCGTGAGCCCGGACATGCGCTCCTGGGTGGTGCTCTCCACCTTGTGCACCGCATCGTTCACCGCCGCGGCCACCAGGTCTTCCAGCATGTCCTTGTCGTCGGCCAGCAGGCTGTCGTCGATGCTGACACGGCGCACTTCGTGACGTCCGGTCATCACCACCTTCACCAGGCCGCCACCGGACTCGCCGCTGACTTCCAGGTTGGCCAGTTCCGCCTGGGCCTTCTGCAGGTTTTCCTGCATGGCCTGGGCCTGTTTCATGATGTTTCCAAGACCACCTTTCATTGCTTCACCTCGTAGTCATCAAGAGAGCATTCATGCACCCCCTCTCCCCCGCGGGGGAGAGGGCCGGGGTGAGGGGGGGAACGGGCAGGCTTCCTACCCTTACCCTCACCCTGTCCCTCTCCCAAAGGGAGAGGGAACGTACTTTGAAACGTCCGGAAGCAAGCACCCGTTGAACAACAAAACATCCCTTGCTTCCGTCTCAGGCATCCAGTGGCCGGATGGTATCGCTGCGCACCTGGGCGCCGAACACCTCCTGCAGGGCCTGCACATTGGCATCCTCGGCAATGGCCTTCACCGCCGCCTGCTGGCGTTCGTCACTGGCGCGCGCCTGCAGCCGGGCCGGGGTTTCCACCGCCGGGCCGGTGATGTCGACGACCACCCGCACCGCCTCGCCCAGCCAGGCCGCCAGGGCCTGCGCCAGGCGCTGCTCGCGCTCCTTGCTGTAGAGCTGCTTGCAGGCGGGCTCCAGGGCCAGGCGCACCTGGCCATCGGCCACGTCCACCAGGGCGCAGTTCTGCGCCAGCTCCCGGACCACCCCACCCAGTTCCAGGGTGGCCACCACCTCGCACCAATTCTCCGGACCCAGGACACGATCGGCAGCCGGTGCCGGTCGGGGGGGGACGGGCGCGGCTTCCGTCACAGGAACCGATGCAGCCGGCGTGGCAGGACGTGCCGGGGCGGCGGACCGGGGCCCGAGGGCCGCGCGGGCGGCCGCCGCACCGCGAGCCGGGCCACCCGCTGTCGCCGGCGCGCTGCCCGCGGGCGTAGCCGGTACGGCGCCGGCCGCCGGCCGGAAGGCCAGCATGCGCAGCAGCACCATTTCCAGACCACCACGGGCATCGGGCGCCAGGGGCAGGTCGCGGCGGCCGATGAGACCGATCTGGTAATAGAGCTGCACGTCCTCAGGCGCCAGGGCCTGGGCCAGCTCCAGCACCGCCTCACGGTGGTCCAGGCTCTCATCCAGGGCCTCGGGCACCGCCTGGGCCAGGGCCACCTGCTGCAGCAGGGTCAGCAACTCGGCCAGCAGGCCGGCGAAATCGGGCACCTGCTGGGCGGCCTGCTCCACCGCCGCCAGCACCGCGGCGGCATCATTCGCCGCCAGGGCATGCAACAGGCGCAATACATGATCGTGCTCCAGAGTGCCCAGCATGGCACGCACCTCCGCCTCGCGCACCGCGCCGCCGCCATAGGCGATGGCCTGGTCGAGCAGGCTGAGGGCGTCGCGCATGCTGCCGTCGGCGGCCCGGCTCAGCAACTTCAGCGCCGGCGCCTCGGCCTCGATGGCCTCGCGCCCGAGGATGTCCTCGAGGTGCGCGGTGATGCGGTCCAGGGGCAGGCGCTTGAGGTTGAACTGCAGGCAGCGCGACAGGATGGTCACCGGCAGCTTCTGCGGGTCGGTGGTGGCGAGCAGGAACTTCACATGGGGCGGCGGCTCCTCCAGGGTCTTCAACAGGGCGTTGAAGCTGTGGTTGGAGAACATGTGCACTTCGTCGATGAGGTAGACCTTGTAGCGGCCGCGGCTGGGTGCGTACTGCACGTTCTCCAGCAGCTCGCGGGTCTCGTCCACCTTGGTGCGCGAGGCGGCATCCACCTCGATGAGGTCCACGAAGCGGCCGGCGTCGATCTCGGTGCAGGCGGAGCAGACACCACAGGGCTCCGAGGTGACACCCTTGTCGCAGTTGAGGGACTTGGCCAGGATCCGGGCGATGGTGGTCTTGCCCACGCCGCGGGTGCCGGTGAACAGGTAGGCATGGTGCAGGCGATCGTTGTCCAGCGCATTCACCAGGGCGCGCAGCACGTGCTCCTGCCCCACCATTTCATGGAAGTTGCGCGGGCGCCATTTGCGCGCCAGAACCTGGTAACTCATCGCCGTCTGCTCTCGAACCGGCCCCGTCGGCCGTTGCCGTCAGGGTAACATGCTGAGCGGGGATTATACCCAAGCCAACGGCCCGGGGAGGAATAGGTGGCAACCTGCACCAGCCACACCCCGGCGCCCGAGTCCACTGCTGCCGCTGCTCCCTTCCGGGCCTGACGGGGTTCACAGTCTGTCGTCGCGAGGGGACCGGCACAGGTCACCATAACGGGTGGGTTCATGCACTGAGGGGCGCCAGGAACCACGGCAGCGAACAACGCTGCAAGGCAAGCGGGGCATTCTCCACCATGCCTGGCTGTATTTCAATGCGGCTGCCCAACTGGCTGTAATACTTCCGATTACATGCCCGCAGCCAGTAGCCCGGCCGAAGCGAGGCGGATTCCGGGTGCTATCGTGGTTGCCGTGGCGATGGGGTTCAGGCAAGCCCCCTCTCGTGCAGGCAAGACCGGGAAAATGTTCTACGCTGTTCCGAAATACGTGCTCCCCTTGAAACCCGGGGGCCGCATGCCTACAGTGTGCGGCCCGCTCGTCCACCCTCGAGAAGGAGGAGCATGATGCCGAAAGGAAAGCAGCTGGCCCGGGTCGCGCACGACACGCCGTGGCCAACCTTCCGGGAGGGCACCGCAACGGACCATTTCATCCGCCGCGATGGAGTCCAGTTCGCCGGCAGCCACTTCATCATCGATCTGTGGGGCGCCACGGAGCTCGACAACCTGGCCCTCATGGAGGCCACCCTGCGCCAGGCCGTGGACCGCTGCGGCGCCACCCTGCTGCACATCCACCTGCACCATTTCTCGCCCAACGGCGGTATTTCCGGGGTGGCGGTGCTGGCGGAATCCCACATCAGCGTGCACACCTGGCCGGAATATGGCTATGCCGCCTTCGATGTATTTATGTGTGGCAATACAAATCCGGTAGAATCACTCCCCATATTCGAACAGGCCTTCCGCCCCGCGCGGTCGGACATCCAGGAACTCATGCGAGGACGCATCCAGAATGGCTGATCTTTTCCAGGAAAACCTCTACTCCGATTATTCCCAGTGCTTCAAGAAGGACGAAGTGCTGTTTCAGAGCGAAACCGAACACCAGGAACTGATCATTTTCCGCAATGATTCCTTCGGCCGGGTGATGGCCCTGGACGGCGTCATCCAGACCACCGAGCGCGACGAATTCATCTACCACGAAATGATGGTGCACGTGCCCCTGTTCGCCCACCCCGCCCCCCGCAAAGTGCTCATCATCGGCGGTGGCGACGGCGGCATCCTGCGCGAGGTGCTGAAGCACCCGAACATCGAATCCGTGACCCAGGCGGAGATCGACCAGGCGGTCATCGACCTGTGCACCAGGTTCCTGCCGCGCCATTCCGATGGTGCCTACCAGGATCCCCGCGCCCATATCGTCATCGACGACGGTGCCGAGTTCGTGCGCAACTGCCAGGACAAGTTCGACGTCATCATCTCCGATTCCACCGATCCCTTCGGTCCCGGCGAGGCCCTGTTCACCAAGGATTTCTATGCCGCGGAGAAGACGTGCCTGAACGAAGGCGGGATCATGGTGGCCCAGAACGGCGTGGCCTTCATGCAGTTGAGCGAAGTGGTCACCTCGAAGAAACGCCTCAAGCCCCTGTACCAGGACGTGCATTTCTACAGCGCCTCGGTACCCACCTACATCGGCGGCATCATGTGCTTTGCCTGGGCGACGGATGACGAGATCCTGCGCCAAAACACCGCCGCCAGCCTGCGCCAGCGTTTTGAGGCCAGCGGCGTCAAGACCCGCTATTACAATCCGGAAATCCACGTCGCCAGCTTTGCGCTGCCGCAGTATGTGATGGAGGCGCTGGCGACGGTGTAGGGGCGGCTCTGGCCGCGCATGCCGTTTGAGGGGGTTCGCGGGCAAAGCCCGCTCCTACGGGGGTGGCCCGTGAAAATCCTGTAGGAGCGGCCTTGGCCGCGAATGGCCTGGGGTGGCATTCGCGGCCAAGGCCGCTCCTACATTTCCTCGGACGACGCTACACGAAATAGGCCTTCAGCGGCGGAAAGCCGTTGAAGGCAATGGAACTGTAGCTGGTGGTATAAGCGCCGGTGGACAACCAGTACAGGCGGTCGCCTTCTTCCAGGGACAGGGGCAGGGGCACCTTGTTGTCTTCGTACATGATGTCCATGCTGTCGCAGGTGGGCCCGGACAACACCGCTTCCTCGGGCTTGCCCTGGCGCTCGGTGAAGATGGGGTACTTGATGGATTCACCCAGGGTCTCGATCAGACCACCGAACACGCCGATGTCGGTGTATACCCAGCGATGCAGGCCGTAGCGGGACTTGCGGGAAATCAGCACCACCTCACTGACGATCACCCCCGATTCGCCTACCAGGGAACGGCCCGGCTCCAGCATGATCTCCGGCATTTCGTCGCCGAAGTCCTCCTGCAGGAAGCGGGTGATCTCCTCGCAGTAATGGGGGATTTCATGGGTACGGTTGACATAATGGGCCGGGAAGCCGCCGCCCATGTTGATCTGGCGCAGCTTCACACCATGGGATTCCAGCTTGTCGAAGATGAATTTCACCTTGGCCAGCGCCGCGTCCCAGGCCCCGAGGTCACGCTGTTGTGAGCCCACATGGAAGGAGATCCCCGCAGGGTCCAGGCCGAGGTCACGGGCCAGCAGGATCATGTCCACCACCATTTCCTGCTGGCAGCCGAACTTGCGCGACAGCGGCCAGTCGGCCGTTTCCGTACCCTCGGTGAGCACGCGGATGTGCAGGTGGGCGCCCGGCGCCTCGCGCGCGATGCGGCGCACATCCATTTCCGAATCACTGGCAAACACGCGCACGCCCTTCTCATAGGCATAGCGCACGTCCACCGCCTTCTTGATGGTGTTGCCATAGCTGATGCGGTCTGGCGTCACGCCCAGGCCCATCACCAGGTCCAGCTCATAACGCGAAGCGATATCGAAGCAGCAACCCAGGCCCGCCAGCAGCTTGAGCACCTCGGGTGCCGGATTGGCCTTGACCGCGTAGTAGATCCTGGCGGTCGGGAAGCCTTCCCGCAGCTCCTGGTACTTGGCCCGCACCGTGTCCAGGTGCACCACCAGGAAGGGGGTCTGCTGGGTATCCGCCAGGGCCCGGATACGGGCCCACTCTGCATCACTGAAATGTCTGCGTAGCTGTGACTTATTCATTGGCTATTGGCACCATCGCTCCCATCAAGGAGTGAATTGAGATGTTAAAAACTGTACCTGCCCCATGACGGGCACATGAACCGTAAGGATAGTCGCTCCCCGGACCCGGCCACCGCTATTCCTTACCAATCAAAAAAGGCCCCGCAAGGGAGCCTTTTTGGATTCGTCGGCCGCGTCCGCGTGCTGGCGCACCAGCAATAACCATATGAATGACCTTCGCCATGATGAGGCGAAACGGAGTCCTTCCATGACCAGAACCCTGAGCCAGAAAATCACCTTCGCCATCGCCCTGCTCTGCTATTTGGCCGCGGCCGGCTTTGCACTTGGCGCCTTTGCCTACGCAGGAGCTGGCGAAGACGGCAGCATCATGAAGGCCAGTCTCGCGGCCACCGCCTTCTTCTTCCTTACCGTCGGTGTGGTGCTACATGTGATCGGCAACGCGAAACTCAAGGGACTGCTGCAATTGCACAACTGAAGGCATACCTGGCGGCAGACCACGCGCTGACCGACGATGGTTACCGCTTGCCACTCTATCAGCGGGGACCGCAGGGAACACCACGGGCGGTGGTCCTCGCCCTGCACGGCTTCGGTGACCATGCGGGGTCCTTCCAGCCCCTGGCCGCGAGCTTCGTACGCGCCGGCATCGCCCTCTATGCCTATGACCAGCGTGGCTTCGGGGCCACGGTCGGGGCCGGCCACTGGGCGGGCCATGCCTCCATGGTGAAAGACGCACGCACCCTGGCGCGACTATTGCGCCAGCGCTACCCGGATAGCCCCTTCTATCTGATCGGCAAGAGCATGGGCGGGGCCGTTGCCCTGCTGGCCATGACGGAGCAACCGTCACCGCCCGTGGATGGAGTGGCCCTCATCGCCCCGGCCGTCTGGGCACGCAAGACCATGCCCTGGTACCAGCGCCAGGGCCTGCGCCTGCTGGCCCGGATCGCGCCCGGCCTCGCACTTGGTAACAGCGCGGCCCACCGCCTGGGCATCCGGCCCACCGACGACCCGGAGGTGACCCGCGCCCTGCGCCAGGACCCGCTGGTACTCAAGCGCTACCGCATGGATACCCTCGACGGCCTTGCCCGCCTGATGGACGCGGCACTACAGGCCGCACCACGCCTCCCGGGCCCAGCCCTGCTACTTTATGGTGAACAGGATCTGGTGATCCCGCCAGAACCGGTCTGTGAACTGCTGGCGCGCCTGCCCGACCCCGCTCAGGGTATCTGGCGCATGGCCCTTTATCCGCGGGGCTACCATATGCTCACCCGCTACACGGGCGCCGCGCAAACCCACCAGGACCTGGTGGCCTGGGTGCTAGACCCCGACGCCACGCTGCCCTCGGGGCAGGAAGTGGACCGCGACCGGGCCCGGCAACGGCTTTGCCCATCGGCAATACCATAAGTAGTATTTATAGTCTTTATCATTATTATTGACTGTTATTTATACTGCCCCCCCCCTAGGATTGCCCTCCGACACTGAGCACTGCCACTCGCACGTGACCCGCATGGCGCGCGCGGTGACAAACAGGCAGCGGTGGAGAGTATCTCGCAACGCTGTAGTCCCACTACAGTTATCACTAAGGAGTCAGACCATGGCCAAGAGCTACAACGCGGGTGTAAAAGAGTACCGCGAAACATACTGGATGCCCGACTACACCCCGAAGGACACCGATATCCTGGCGTGCTTCAAGATCACCCCCCAGGCAGGCGTGCCCCGTGAAGAAGTCGCGGCCGCGGTTGCCGCCGAGTCTTCCACCGGCACCTGGACCACCGTGTGGACCGACCTGCTGACCGACCTGGATTACTACAAGGGCCGCGCCTATGCCATCGAAGACGTGCCCGGTGACGACACCTGCTTCTATGCCTTCGTGGCCTACCCGATCGACCTGTTCGAAGAAGGCTCCGTGGTCAACGTGCTGACCTCGCTGGTCGGCAACGTATTCGGCTTCAAGGCCCTGCGCGCCCTGCGTCTGGAAGACATCCGCTTCCCGATCGCCTACGTCATGACCTGCAACGGCCCGCCCCAGGGCATCCAGGTCGAACGCGACATCATGAACAAGTACGGCCGTCCGCTGCTGGGCTGCACCATCAAGCCCAAACTCGGCCTGTCCGCCAAGAACTACGGCCGCGCCTGCTACGAAGGCCTGCGCGGTGGTCTGGACTTCACCAAGGACGACGAAAACGTCAACTCCCAGCCGTTCATGCGCTGGCGTCACCGCTTCGATTTCGTGATGGAAGCCATCCACAAGGCTGAAGCCGAGACCGGCGAGCGCAAGGGTCACTACCTGAACGTCACCGCCCCGACCGCGGACGAAATGATGCGTCGTGCCGAGTACGCCAAGGAAATCGGCGCGCCGATCATCATGCACGACTACCTGACCGGCGGCCTGTCGGCCAACACCCAGCTGGCGCAGTGGTGCCAGCGCAACGGCATGCTGCTGCACATCCACCGCGCCATGCACGCCGTGCTCGACCGCAACCCCCACCACGGCATACACTTCCGCGTACTGACCAAGGTGCTGCGTCTGTCCGGTGGTGACCACCTGCATTCCGGTACCGTCGTCGGCAAGCTGGAAGGCGACCGCGAGGCCACCCTGGGCTGGATCGACACCATGCGCGATTCCTTCATCAAGGAAGACCGTGCCCGCGGCCTGTTCTTCGACCAGGATTGGGGTTCCATGCCGGGCGTCCTGCCGGTAGCCTCCGGTGGTATCCACGTATGGCACATGCCGGCACTGGTATCCATCTTCGGTGACGACTCCGTGCTGCAGTTCGGTGGCGGCACCCTGGGCCATCCCTGGGGTAATGCAGCCGGCGCCGCGGCCAACCGCGTCGCGGTCGAGGCCTGCGTCGAAGCCCGTAACTCCGGCGTGGAGATCGAGAAGGAAGGCAAGGACATCCTTGCAAACGCCGCCAAGTCCAGCCCCGAACTCAAGATCGCCATGGAAACCTGGAAAGAGATCAAGTTCGAATTCGACACGGTTGACAAGCTCGACGTCAAGCACAAGTAAGCTTGCGGCGTAATCCCTGGCGAGACAGCCGCGGCTGTCCCGCCACTCAACCGAATTGGAATATTAGCTTGGAGTAAAACCCATGAGTGACGTACAAGACTACAAATCAAGCTTGAGCAGCACCGAAAGCCGCAAGTTTGAAACCTTTTCCTACCTGCCGGAGATGACCCCGGAGCAGACCCGCAAGCAGATCGAGTACATCGTGAGCAAGGGCTGGAACCCCGGCATCGAGCACACCGAGCCGGAAAACGCCTTCGGCAACTACTGGTACATGTGGAAGCTGCCGATGTTCGGCGAAACCGATGTCGACGCGATCCTGGCCGAACTGGAAGCCTGCCACAAGGCCCACCCGAAGAATCACGTGCGTCTTCTGGGCTTCGACAACTACTCCCAGTCCGCGGGTGCCTCGATGGTCATCTACCGCGGCAAGACGGTCTGAGTCGGTAGGGGAGCAATGCCATCCAAAGCCCCTGCCCGCATAAAACCGGACGGGGGCTTTTTTTTGACTAACGGGATGATCCATGGATAAACCGAAGAAATACGTTGGCCTCGACAAGGAAATCAATGGCGGCATGACCACCATTGGCAAGATCATTCGCGATGCCTGGGTGTTCGGGATTATCCCGGAAACGGAAACCTGCGAGGGATGGAATCTCGCCGGAATAGATGCCTTGCTGCAGAAGGTCAACCACGAGTGGGACAAGTACAGCTGCCTGGTCAGCCGCTTGCCACCGGACCTGCGTGAGCGCCATCAACGCATTCATGACGAAGCCATTGCCCGCGCCAAGGCGGCCGGGTGGAATGGCGAAGTCGAAACTGACGACGAAACCAAGTGACGGCTTCGTATACGGATTGACACCGTACAACATCATGGGGTGATACATGTCTGCTGTCGATATTGAACAATACAAGGTCAAGCAAGAACCCTTCTACATGTCCGTGGCGAACGAGGTCGAGCTGTACGAAGCCGCCTACGGCGCACGTATGCCGATGATGCTCAAGGGCCCGACCGGCTGCGGCAAATCGCGCTTCGTGGAATACATGGCCTGGAAGCTGGGACGCCCGCTGATCACCGTGGCCTGTAACGAAGACATGACCGCCTCTGACCTGGTAGGCCGTTTCCTGCTCGACAAGGAAGGCACCAAGTGGCAGGATGGCCCGCTCACCACGGCAGCGCGCATCGGCGCCATCTGCTATCTCGACGAGGTGGTCGAGGCACGCCAGGACACCACGGTGGTGATTCATCCCCTGACCGACCACCGCCGCACCCTGCCCCTGGACAAGAAGGGCGAACTGGTCGAGGCGCACAAGGATTTCCAGCTGGTGATCTCCTACAATCCTGGATACCAGAGCCTGATGAAGGACCTGAAGCAGTCCACCAAGCAACGCTTCGGCGCGCTGGACTTCGATTATCCGGCAGAGGAGATCGAAATCGACATCGTCGCCAAGGAGTCGGGCGTGGACAAGGACATCGCGGCCAAGCTGGTGCAGATCGCCCACCGCGCTCGCAACCTGAAGGGACACGGCCTGGACGAGGGCATCTCCACCCGTCTGCTGGTGTACTCCGGCCAGCTGATCGCGAAGGGCGTCGAACCAAATGCCGCCTGCACCATGACCATGGTGACGCCGCTGACCGACGACCCGGATATGCGCGACACCCTGAACGCCGCGGTACAGACGTTCTTTGATTGATCGGGGTGATGTGGTTCAAACATGGTTTGTAGAGATTCCATATGAGTATCAAACTGGAAGACTACGAAGAAATCCTCGAGGACGCCGCGCGCGAGGTGCGTGACGTCCTCAAGGACACCTTCCTCGAGGCGTCGCATGTCATGTCGCCGGCAGGCCTGCAGGACTACCTGGAGGGCGCCAAGGCGCTCTGCAACCTGGGTCGGGGCAACGACCTGGTCGTTTCCTATCTGCAGGAAATGCCGCTGGTGGTCAAGGAATGCGGTGAAGACGTCATCAACGACTGCGTGGCGGCGGCACTGAAGCTGTCCTCCATGACCTCCGGCGAGGTCATTGCACTGATGTTCAGCAGCCTGCCCACCGCGGCACGCCGCCTGGGTGACGCGCAGCTGCTGCGCGGCTACCTGACACTCATTCATCAACTGTCGGCCACCGCGGCACGCGGGCTGCGACCGATGTTGAATCATATCGACGAACTGCTCTCCAAGCTGACCCTGAGCGGCCTGCGCCGCTGGGCCAACTTCGGCGCACAGGCCTACCGGCGCGACTTCGAAAACCTGACGTCCTACTTCAACCTCGAGTCGGCGGACAGCCGCGCCGTGCTGCAGAAGGAGCGTCGTGGCACCCTGTTCATCGACACCCAGCGCAAGCTCAATTTCTACCTGCGTGCGCTCTGGGGCCGTGATTTCTTCCTGCGCCCCACCGGCGCCGACTACACGGACTTCAAGCCCTACATCGATAAACACATCGTGCACATGCCCGATGCGGTAGATGCCATGGCTGATATCACCGGCCTGGAACTCTACCGCGCCCAGGCGGCGCATATGGCGGCGCACATCTGTTATACGAAATCGGCGATCTCCGCGGAGCAGCTGAGCCCGGCGCAGATGTTCTTCATTGCACTGGTGGAAGACGCACGCGTGGAATACAAGGCCGTCAAGGACTTCCCTGGCCTGAAACGGTTGTGGCGCTCCCTGCTCGTGCTCGACTACGAGGAGCCCGTCGAACACAAGACCATCCCGATCCTGGAATCGTTCGCGCTGCAACTGCTGGATGCCAATGTAGAGTCGGATGACCTCGAACTGAACGCCCTCGCCCAGCGCTTTCACGAGGGCATCGAGGAGAAGCAGGACAACAACCAGTTCTGCTGGCACCTGGGCATGGAACTGTTCAACCTGTTCATGGAGCGGCGCGAGGTCCCGAGCCTGCGCATCCTGAACCACATCCGCATACCGTACCGGGACGACAATCGCTTCGTCTGGGAATTCGAGGAATTCGACTGGGACAAGGGCGTGGAATACCTCGCCGCCAGTCAGCGGCAGGTCCGCCGCAAGGTCAGCATCATGGAAATGGTCAACGAGCTGGATTGCGAGCTGGCCGGCGACGATGCACAGGAGATCTGGACCTGTGAAACCGAGGTGATGCCCTACGAGGACATGGGCGTCAGCTACAACGAGATGTGGGGAAAGGAAGCGGTTTCGGAACCCTTCCATTACCAGGAATGGGATTACCAGATCCAGCTGCACCGCCCGGACTGGGTGACCCTCTACGAGCGTCGCCAGCCCAAGGGGGATCCGGAGATGATCGACGACATCATCACCGAGTACAAACCGGTCGCCCACCGCATCAAGCAGATCATCGACCTGCTCACGCCGGAAGGTGTGCAGCGCGTGCGCAACATGGAAGACGGCGACGAGATCGACATCAACGCCGCCATCGACGCCATGGTGGCGATCCGCATGGGTGAACAGCCCAACCCGCGCATCACCATGCGCAACGTGCTCAAGAATCGCGACCTTGCCGTAATGGTATTGATGGACCTGTCCGAGTCCACCAACGAAACCGTGGAAGGCTCCGACAAGACCATTTTGCAGCTGACACGAGAGGCCTCGTCACTGGTGGCAACCGCCATCAATGGCATCGGCGATCCGTTTGCCATCCACGGCTTCTCATCCGATGGCCGTCACGATGTGCAGTACTACCGTTTCAAGGACTTCAATGAACACTTCGACGATGTAGCCAAATCCCGACTGGCTGGCATGCAGGGTGGCATGTCCACACGCATGGGCGCCGCCATGCGACACGCCGGACGTCATTTGCTGAAACAGGCACAGCGGAAAAAACTGTTGTTACTGGTGACCGATGGCGAACCGGCGGATATCGACGAACGCGATCCGCAGCACCTGCGCCACGACACCAAGAAGGCCGTCGAGGAACTCTACAGCCAGGGCATCATGACCTACTGCCTGACGCTGGACCCTCACGCGGACAACTACGTCAAGCGTATATTCGGCATGAACAACTACACCATCATCGACTACGCGGTGGGCGGCTTCGACCTGGTCAGCCTGGATTTCCTGGAGGCCATCATCGATGCCGCCGAACGGCAGCAGGCCCCCATCATCATCAGCCTGGCCGAGTCCCATTTCGAGTACTATGACTTCGAACTGGCCATGGCCGCCACCGTGGCGGCGGCACGGCGGACCTCCGTGCCGGTCGCCATCCACCTCGACCACGGCGCCAGCCTGGAATCCGCTATCCGCGGCATCAACCTGGGCTGCACCGGCGTCATGGTGGATGCCTCCACTCATCCTTTCGAAGAAAACATCGCCCGCACCCGCGCCGTGGTCGACATGGCCCATGGCTGCGCGGTGCCGGTGGAAGGCGAACTGGGCTACGTGGCCGGGGTCGAGGGCGAGGACGCCGAGAAGCATCCCGGCGAGGTGATCTACACCTCACCGGAGGAAGCTGCCGAGTACGTGGAGCGCAGTGGCGTGGATTTTCTCGCCGTGTCCATCGGCACGGTGCACGGCCGCATGGCCGGCGAACCGCGCCTCGACCTGGAGCGCCTGGCGGCCATCAACGAACGGCTCGGCATCCCCCTGGTCATCCACGGCGGCACCGGCCTGAGCGACGCCCAGTTCCGCGCGCTGATCGAGCGCGGCGTCACCAAGATCAACTACTACACCGCCCTGGCCGACGCCGCCGCCGCGCGCATGCGCGCCAATGCCAATACCGACCCACGCGCCGGCTACACCGGCCTGATGAAGGGTGTACGTACGGCCATCGCCGCAGAGGTGGAGCGCTGCATCGAACTGTGGGGCGGCTCCGGCCGCGCGGACGCGGTGCTGGCCGCGGCCCGCCCCTGGCGCGAGGTGGAACACCTGATCGTCTACAACCTGAGCGAGGACGGCGAGGCCAGGGTGGCGGACATGATGCGCGAGGGCCGCAAGGTTCTGAGTGCCATCCCCGGAGTGCGCCGTATATTCACCGGTGATGCCGGACGAGGAAACCTGGATCGTGGTGGACGACAGCCTCAATGATATCCCCATCATGGCCTGGCTCGATTTCCAGGCCGGGCACCGCAGCGCGCTGCACACCCCCATCCCCTGCAGGTTCTATACATACCATTGCCATGCCGAGGCCATCCGCCCCCAACTACTGGAGACGGTTGCCGACGAACTGGCACAACGAGTGGAATCCCACCAGGACACGCCGCTACCGGAGTGATGCCGCGTTACCCGGACCAGGACACTGCGCGCGCTTGGAATGTGCTTCCCGAGCCGCCGTTTCCGCGCCCCACGGATCGCCTGTCGTCGATGGGCAACAGTGGAAAGGCCGATTCTACAAGACCTTGCATGAGATTCCCTGCCTTGATGTAGCCAACAGGGGACAGGCGGTGCTGCCCGACACTGGCCCCACCCTCCCACCAAGCACAGGTAAATTCGTCATTAAAACAAGGAGATGCGGTGCCTGCCCGGCAAAATCCCCAGTCTGGCACCGATCTTGCTTCCGTACCTCTCAGGCACAGAATCGTGATGCATCGGAAGCCATACATGAATGGAAAGTCGCCAGTACCAATTCATCCCATCTCCAACCCCACCCCCGCCGTCCCCCTGCGAGGCATCACTGCAAGCCTGCTCAAGGCACTGAGCGAAGGGGTGGTCGTCGTCGACCCCGCGGGGTGCGTGCGCTACCTGAACCCGGCGGCACAACGTCTGCTCGCCTGCCACCCCGAGCAGGCACTGGGACATCCCCGCGGCAACTGCCTGCTGCTGAGGGATGGTGAAACCGGAAAACCGCTGAGTGCTCCGCTGGAGAGACTGCTGCAGCGCGGGACAGGGCGCGCATTCCAGTATGACATGCTGATGCTGGCAGACGGGCGCGAAATCCCCGTCGAAGCGTCGGCCATCCGCCTGCATGACGAAGCGGGCCAGAGTACCGGAAGTGCAATCCTGCTGCACGATGCCACCAAGCACCACAGCGCGGTGCAAAAGCTCAAGGAGCGCGCTACCCGCGATCACCTGACGCGCCTGCTCAATCGTGGCGAATTCGAACGTCGTCTGTCACAGTGCGTGGGGCATCTACAAGAAGGCGACATCCACGCACTGCTGTACCTGGACCTCGACGGCTTCAAGGTGATCAATGATTCCGCCGGGCACCTCGCCGGTGATGCCGCCTTGCGCCAGGTCGCCAATGTCTTCGAGAACACGTTACGCGAGCGCGACACGCTGGCGCGCATCGGTGGTGACGAGTTTGGGCTTCTGCTCGAGCACTGCCCGTACCAGATGGCCCTGCAACGAGCGGAGGAACTGCGCCTGGTGCTCCGCAACAGCGAATTCCGCTGGAAGGCACGCCACTATCGACTCGGCGTCAGCATCGGCGTAGCCATGATCCGGGGGGGATACAGCCACACCATGCATGACTTCATGATGCAGGCGGACCTCGCCTGCTATACCGCCAAGCATTCACGCCGCGCGGGATCATGCCATTACACAGCCTCCAACCAGGACTCCAGGCTGAACTGACCCACTCCAATGGCCCTGCGATTCTCCGGCCATGCCGGAGGGGCACCCGCTCGACTTCACCATGGAAACTGGCCACGTAGACACAAGAACCGGAAGATGCAATGAGCGACCATGTGCAGTCCAGGGGGAGCCGTATTCGCCGTGCCGCCATTCCCATCCTGTTGCTGGCCATCCTCTACCTGGTTGGATCGTTCCTCTGGAACCAGTTTTTCGCCAACAAGGACACCGGACAGGCCCGGGATATCGTTACAGTCGTACGGGGCGACATCGAGGAGGTGGTGACCGCCACCGGCACCCTGCAACCGCGTGACTACGTCGATGTCGGTGCCCAGGTCTCGGGCCAGTTGCACAAGATTCACATCGAAGTAGGCAGCAAGGTCGAAGCCGAGCAGTTGCTGGCGGAGATCGATCCCACCCTGTTCATGGCGCGCGTGGACGCCAGCCGCGCGCAACTGCGCTTCCAGCAGGCGCAGTTGCGCGATCGCGAGGCCAAGCTCACCCTGGCGGAAAGCCAGCACCGGCGCCAGCAGAACCTGCTGGCCGAGGAAGCCACCACCCTGGAGTCACTGCAGAATGCCGAGGCCACGCTGCGTTCGGCGCATGCCCAGATCGACATGCTCAAGGCGCAGATCGAGCAGACCGAGTCCAGCCTGCGCGCCGATGAAGCCAACCTCAGCTATGCGCGCATCTTCGCACCGATGGACGGCACGGTGGTCACCATCAGTGCGCGCCAGGGACAGACGCTCAACGCCAACCAGCAGGCCCCGGTCATCCTGCGCATCGCCGACCTTTCCACCATGACGGTGCAGACCCAGGTCTCGGAAGCCGATGTCTCGCGCCTGCGGGTCGGCATGCCGGCCTACTTCTCTACCCTGGGCAGCCGCGAGCGGCGCTGGCACGGGATTCTGGACCGCATCGAACCCACGCCGGAAGTGCAGAACAACGTAGTGCTGTACAACGCCCTGTTCGACGTGGACAACGCCAACCGCGAGCTGATGACCCAAATGACCGCGCAGGTATTCTTCGTCGTGGCCGAGGCGAAGGATGCCCTGTTGGTGCCCCTGGCGGCCCTCACGATGGACCGCACGCCTGCGGCTGCGGCGCCACGCCGCGCCACCGTACAGGTCCTGGACGGCAATGGCCGCGTACAGTCCCGTGAGGTGGAGGTGGGGGTGAGTAATCGCATCCAGGCCCAGGTGCTTTCGGGCCTGGCCGAGGGCGAACGCCTGGTTCTGGGGCAGGGGGCCGGCCAGGCCACGGCACAGGCCGGCGCCACGCGAATACCAAGGTTGCGCTGATGCACCCGCCGGAAACGCCCCTGATCGAAATGCGCGGCGTCACCAAGACCTTCCGCAACGGCGAGCTGGAGATCAGGGTGCTGCATGGCATCGACCTCTGCATCCATCCCGGCGAGTTCGTGGCCATCATGGGGGCGTCCGGCTCGGGCAAGTCCACCCTCATGAACCTCATCGGCTGCCTGGACCGGCCGAGCAGCGGCCGTTACCGCTTCATGGGTCGCGATGTCTCCGGCCTGGGGCGCGACGAACTGGCGCGCCTGCGGCGCGAGGAATTCGGTTTCGTGTTCCAGAGCTACAACCTGCTCAGCGGGGCCACCGCCACCGAGAATGTCGAGGTGCCGGCGGTATACTCCGGTATGCCGCCCGCCGAGCGCCACGGCCGCGCGCGCCGGCTGCTGGCGGACCTCGGCCTCGCAGAACGTCTGGATCACCGCCCCAGCCAGCTCTCCGGCGGCCAGCAGCAGCGTGTGTCCATCGCCCGCGCGCTCATGAACGGTGGGCGCGTCATCCTGGCAGACGAACCCACCGGCGCCCTGGACAGCCAGAGCGGCACAGAGGTCATGCGCCTGCTGACGGAACTGTCGAACCAGGGCCATACCATCATCCTCATCACTCACGAGCGCGAAGTGGCCGAACATGCCAGCCGCGTCATCGAGATCCGCGACGGCCGCATCCTCGCCGATCCCGGCCCGGGGCCGCGCCAGGGAGAGACGGTCGACTTCATGCCCCACGTGGATCGCAGTTCGCGCCTCACCGACCTGGTGGAGGCCACCCGCACCGCCCTGCGCGCCCTGCGCGCCAACGTGTTCCGCGCCATCCTCACCCTGCTCGGCATCGTCATTGGCGTCGCCTCGGTGATCGCCATGCTGGCCATCGGCGACGGCGCCAAGCAATCGGTGGTGGACAGCATCAGCGCCATGGGCAGCAACCTGCTGATGGTGCGCCCTGGCGCCCCCAACATGCGCGGGCGCGGCGGCATCGTTACGCTGGTGCCCGAAGACGTGCGCGCCATCCAGGAACTGCCCAACGTGCTCGCCGCCGTGCCGGAACAAGGCAGCACCGTCACGGTACGCTTCGGTGGTGCCGATCATCGCACCGAGGTCAACGGTACCTCGGCGGACTACCTCCTGGCCCGCACCTGGCGGCCGGCCAGTGGCACATTCTTCACCCCGGAGGACGAGCGCCGCTATGCGCGGCCGTGCATGCGCTCCTGCTGGGCCGCCACGGTACCGAGGATTTCCAGATCCGCAACATGGCCGCCATCATCGACAGTGTGACGGAGACCCAGAACACCCTCACCATTCTGCTCGGCTCCATCGCCGCCATCTCGCTGCTGGTGGGCGGCATCGGGGTCATGAACATCATGCTGGTGAGCGTCACCGAACGCACCCGCGAGATCGGCATTCGCATGGCCACCGGGGCGCGCATGCGCAACATCCTGCAACAGTTCCTCATCGAGGCGCTGGTGGTTTCCGCCGCGGGGGGACTCATCGGCGTCGCGGCCGGACTGGGCACGGCGGCCATCATCGAATCCTTCGACACCCCGATCCAGTACTCCCTCGCCCCGGTGCTGCTGGCCTTCGGCTGCGCCTTCGCCACCGGCCTGGTGTTCGGTTACCTGCCGGCCCGCAAGGCCGCACGCCTCGACCCGGTCGTGGCGCTGGCCTCGGAATGAACCGTGCATAGCGGCGCACCCATGCCTTCCCTTGCTGACACCCGTCAGGCGGAAACCCGACCTGCGGCTTGTCGCATCGGCCTGGGGCTCCTGCTGGCACTACTGCTGGCCGCCTGCACGAACATTCCCCCCATCGACCGCCCGCACCTCGCCCTGTCCGACAGCTGGGCGGAAGGCAGCGGCGAGATGGCCCCCCCGCGCCAGGACTGGTGGCGTACCTTCCAGTCACCACGACTGGAACGACTGCTCGCATCCAGCCTGCTGGACAGCCCCGATCTCACGGCGGCGGCCGAGCGCGTTATCCAGGCCGAACTGCAGGTGCGCGTCAGCGGCGCCTCGCTGTTCCCTTCCCTCAACCTCGGCGGCAATACCGCGTCACGCATGATCGATCCCGATC
>JAIVHA010000242.1 GCA_020201295.1 Lysobacteraceae bacterium
CGAATGCGCATGTCGAGCAGTTCCATTTCCTGCGGCAAGTCCGGACTGAGCCACGGAACAGCGTCGTAGTCCCGTGGGGATAGCGCGCAAGACGAAGGCGGGGCACTCCCGGACGGGCTCATAGTTTGACCCGCTTCAGCAGTTGCGCGTTGATCGCCACCACGACCGTGCTCGCTGACATGAGCACTGCGCCCACGGCAGGCGTGAGCAGGATACCCAATGGCGCAAGCACGCCGGCGGCCAGGGGAATCGCGAATATGTTGTAGCCCGCCGCCCACCAGAGATTCTGCACCATCTTCCGGTAAGTGGCCCTGCTCAGGGTAATGATCCGAGGAATGTCGCGGGGATCGGACCTCACGAGCACGATGTGCCCGGCCTCGACGGCGACGTCGGCCCCCGCGCCGATGGCAATTCCGATATCGGCCGTGGCCAGGGCCGGTGCGTCGTTCACGCCGTCGCCGATCATCGCAACTTTCTTCCCTTGGGCCTGAAGCTCGCGGACCTTGTTGGCCTTGTCGTCGGGCAGAACTTCCGCGAACACGGTGTCGATTCCGAGCTCCTTCGCGACGGCATCGGCTACGGCCTGCGCGTCGCCCGTCAGCATGGCAACCTGGATCCCTCTCTCATGCAGCGACGCGATCGCTTCGCGGCTCTCCTCACGGATCGCGTCCGCCACGGCGTAAACGGCCAGGGCACGGCCTTCGCGAACGAGATAGATCGCCGCCTGCCCGCGGCTGGCCGCGGCCTCGGCCGCCTCCTGAAGCGCCGGTGGCACCTGGACATTCTCCGCCTTGAGGAGCGCCGGGCCGCCCATGTGGTACTCGGTGCCTCCGATCATGGCCGCCACGCCCTTGCCGGTGAGGGCACGGAAGCCTTCGGCGGCAGGAACCTCTATGCCTTTGTCCTCTGCGGTCTTCACGATGCCCCGAGCGATCGGGTGCTCGGACTCCGATTCGATGCCGGACGCGATGCGAAGCGCTTCGTCCTCCGCTAGTCCTTCCGCAACGGACATGGCCACGACCCGGAACTCGCCGAGCGTCAACGTTCCTGTCTTGTCGAAAATCACAGTGTCGAGGTTGCGGGCCTCCTCGAGCCCACGCCGGTCCCGCACCAAAAGACCGTTGCGGGCCCCCAGCGTCGTGGAGATGGCCACCACCAACGGCACGGCCAGTCCGAGCGCGTGGGGGCAGGCGATCACCAGCACGGTCACCATCCGCACCACGGAGAAGTCGATCGCTGCCCCCACCAACTGCCACACCCCCAGGGTGATGGCGGCGGCGCCAATCGCCACGAAGGTCAGAAGCCGGGCCGCGCGGTCCGCCAGGTGCTGCGCTCTGGATTTGGATTTCTGCGCATCGGCCACGAGCCGCATGATGCCGGATAGCTTGGTCTTCTCCCCCGTCCCGGTGACCTCGACGCGCAGAGATCCTTCTCCGTTGATCGTGGCGGCGATCACCTCGTCGCCTTCCCGCTTCTTCACCGGCCGGGACTCTCCGGTGATCATCGCCTCGTTGATGTCGCTCTCGCCCTTGCGTACCACGCCGTCCGCGGGAATGCTCTCGCCCGGACGGACCAACAGGAGGTCACCGTTTTGCAACACGCTGACGGCGACCTTCTCCTCGCCCCCATCGGTGATCCGCGTCGCGGTGTCCGGAAGGAGCTTCGCCAGTTCCTTCAATGCCCCTTGAGCCTGAGTGATGGACCGCATCTCGATCCAGTGGCCAAGGAGCATGATCGTGACCAGCGTGGCCAATTCCCACCACAGCGCATTCGCCTCGAGCAGCCCGAGCTGAACGACCCAGGAGAACAGGAAGGCGACCGTGATGGCTAGCGAGATAAGCGTCATCATACCCGGCAGTCGGGACCGCAGCTCTCGCCACGCTCCCTGCAGGAAGACCAGACCGCCGTAGACGAAGATGACCGTGGCCAGCACGGGCCCGATCCACTCCGATCCGGGGAACACCGGGGCCCGGTAGCCGAGGAGCTCCTGGATATGTGCCGACCAGAAGACCACCGGAACGGTGAGAGCCAGCGAGAGCCAGAACCGGTCCCGGAACATCGCGGGAGAGTGGCCCTCGTGCTTGTCATGGTTGTCGTGGCCTGCATGGCTGGTGGCCGCTTCAGGCTTGTGGTGCTGGGCGCCCGCCGCCTCCTTATGGTCTTTGTGTTCGTCGGCTGGAGAAGCGGCCGGTACGGGTGCCGGAGTGGCGGCGGAAGCATCCGGTGTAGACGGCGGCGCCTCGTCTTGTTGTTCGTGTCCTGAAGGTGCGATGGGCGTGACGGAAGCGGCATCCGGTGCCGACTTCGACGCAGTGGGCGCGGAGCTTGCAGGTGGCTCGCCCGGTGCCATGTGGCCTTCATGACCCTCGTCCGTCGAGGCGACGGCTGGCACGGCGGAATCGTACCCGCGTTGGCGCACGGCCGACTTGATATCGGCGACCTCAAGTCGGGTTTCGTCGTAGCGCAAGGTGGCGCTTCCGGCAGCGAAATTCACAGTAACGCTTTCGACACCCGGCACGTCACGAATCCGTCTTTCCACTTCGTCCACGCTCAATACCGACAGCATGGCGTGCACTTCAATAACGCACGTTTTCATCGCGTCTCCTTAGCCGTCTTCATACTCAAAATGTCTTGTTTCGCCCCCGCTTATTTTGCAAGCTGGTCGCCCTCGAGATATACAGCATCGTATGCGAATACGATTTTCGGATCCGGCATGATATGTGCGTGCTTTCCATACTCACCTCACCGACTGCCGCGCCAGACCGTCGTGGAACATCCCCCGGTCGTAGAACCTGCCCCCCACACGGGGCCCGCGAAAACACCGGCTTCAACTTCCTCCGGCACCACTGAGGTACATGACGCCGCTTACCGCTGCAACAGGTATTTGATCAACCCCGCCAGCAGCAGGATCACCACCACCCAGAACAAGATTCCCAATCCCCAATGACCGAATCCGAAACCCCAGTGCCAGTCGCCGAAACCGTTGTGCCTCGAGTCGCCCTCCTCAGGTCGGATCCCCATCGCGGATCTCTTGCGCATCGCTTGAATGAGGCACGGGACGGAAACACCGCACCCCCGAATGTCACTTCTCCATCATGCGCATACGCATAAGCCTGCGAAACGATATCTACCGCGTTCCCGCATGGCTGAAGAAACTCCGAAGATCCTCCTCGCTGGGCTGGCCCTGGAACACCACACAGTCATCCACCACCAGCACGGGAGAATGCCGGATACCGAGCTTCAGGGCGGCCTCCGGATGCTCCTCGACAAACATGAGCTCATAGCCGATACCGAGATCGCGAAGCTCCCGCTCCAGATTGGGCCGGTGACTACAGGTCCTGGTCGCTACAATCTGTACGGAGCAAGAACAGGCATAAAAACCCCGCCAACACCGGTAGCGTGGAGAGATGCATATGGTTATCTCCGATCGGAATGCGGGCGGCGACCGCGCCTCCCGCATTCCCGCGAACACGGCTCAGCGACGCCGCATACGATCGCGCTCCTGCTGATGCTCCATCATCTGATCCATCATCATCTGCATCATATCCATGCGCATCTGCATCATCTCGGGAGACATGCCCATGCCGGCGCCTTCGCCGCTCTTACCCATCATGTCACCTTTCCCATCCTTTCCCATCATGCCGCCTTTCCCATCCTTACCCATCATGCCACCATCCATCTGCTGCATCATTTGCTGGCGACCACCCATCATCTCGTGCATCTGACCCATGGTCTCGCGCATCTCCTTCATGTGCTGCTGCATGAGCTCCATGTGCTGTTCACTGTCATCGGTCTTGCGGGCCTGTTCCATCATGCGGTCCATTTTCTGCACGCGTTCCTGCATGTTCATCATGCCGCCACCCTGTGGTGCGGCCGATACCGTCATGCTGGTCACCATGAGCGTCACGAACAATAGAGTTTTCCGTTTCATCTTCAATTCCTCCAGTTATCACTTTTCCACATCGATCGTTCGGTTGGCATCTCCATTTGGAAACAACCAACCACCGTTGAGAAACCTCTGATCAGGTACTTTACCGTTGGATACCGGCCTGCGCCGATATGACGGGCTGATCAGAAGTTCCGTATAAAGCCTCCAGCCAACCACTCACTCCGATGGCCCCGGTCCAAGCGTGGAACTCTCGGTGCGCGGCTGGATGCTTTGTACCTGCAGGGCTGTCAGCCCGTATTTCGAAAAACGGCCGTGATCGTAATACAGGACATCGATCACGACCCCATCACCGTCGAATATCAGTGTATAGGTCCGGTGCCATTCCTGTTGCCCGACGTCATACAACCAGGCAAGCAATCCGTTGGGAAGGGTGAACTCCCTGTTCGCCTTGCCGTGATGCGAAAAGGCCGCACCCTTGTCGATGACGCCCAGCGGATAGTTCGCCAAGATCTTCTCCGGACCTTCCTCCAGCGAAAAACCTGGCGGCATCTCCAAAGGCAACTGCTGTGCCTGTGTATGAGTCCAGCCAAAAACCAGCCCGAGTATCAACATCGGGATAACGCCAGCTCCCATCTTCATGAAGATATCCTCCATTTCTCAACCTGCCTCGAATCCAGGCACATCGCCTCATTCCGTCACTACCGCCATCTGATGCCCTTCACCCTCCGGCAGGAATCTTCAGAACCAGAAGCGCAGCCCGGCGACGATGCGTGTATCCCTCGTGTCTTCGCCGGCGGCCCGCGCCAGGTCCCTGGTGTCGCCAAACGTGCCGGCCCACTCGATCCCCATGTAGGGGGCGAACTCGCGCCGGATCTCATAACGCAAACGGATACCGGCGGCGATCCCCGAAAGGCCGGAGCCGATGCCGAGCTCGCGGTCGTCTTTACCATGAAAATCCGCCTCGATACGCGACTGCAGGATCCATTTCTGGGTCAGCAGCAATTCATACTCAGCCTCCAGATTCAGCGCGGTTCTCCCTCCTTCACCGATATAGCCCGTGACATCGAGTTCGAACCAATAGGGCGCCAGCCCCTGCACGCCGAAGGCCAGCCAGGTACGGCCGGGACCTTCGCCGCCGTCATGCCGCACGCCGAGCTGGGTGTCCCAGAACGCGGCCACGGCATGACTCCACAGCAATTCGGTACTGGCTTCCTCGAACCTGCCATCATCGTACTCACCCTCGGCCTTCAGCACGGCACGATCATAGGTGCGCCCGTACCAGGCCTGCAGGTCGTAGGCCACAGCGGTATTGCCGTCGCTGTGCACGGCCTCGAACCTGTCCATCAGCAAGGAGCCGAAACGGTGCTCGTCCGCGAGCCTCAGCCTGTCCGGTCTGATGGCGTAGCCGCCGGAATAGGCATGCGGATCGCGCGCGTCGGGCGGGGCCGATCCGCCCTGCATCGACCCCATATCCATTTCCGAAGCCCCGTTCATACCGGGCATGTCGCCGTCCTTCCCGGCGGCATCGCCATCCTGCGTCGCCGGAGCCGTGGGTGATGACATCTCGTGCCCCGCATGCGGATCCTGCGACTGTGCACAGAGCGGGTACGCCGTGAATCCCGCCAGGACAAGCGCCAACAGCGCCACTCGTTTGCGCATTGCCGTCATCTCCTGCTGGCACATCGTGCTCATGCCACGACCACCTCACGGAACATGCCCGCGTCCATGTGATAGAGAATATGGCAGTGCCAGGCCCAGCGGCCGAGCGC
>JAIVHA010000091.1 GCA_020201295.1 Lysobacteraceae bacterium
CCATTTCCACGTACATGCCTTCCAGACTGATATTGCAGGTCTTGCCCTTGATGCTGCCGAGGGGAGGGTAGAACAGGCTAACCTCCATGGCGATCGGCTTGCGCGGACTCCAGCGGTGTTCAACGGGCATGGTCATACCCCCTTATGGTCAAAAAGTTGTTCAATTGTTCGGTACAAAACAGTAAAGCAATCTCCGTGCCAGTTATCTACGGAACTTGGCCCGGGTAGCCGCAATCCCCTTGCACTGCTAGAGTGCCCCCCGGTGCGGCGTTCCCGTATGACAGTGTAGTAACTCTTGCCTGTGAATGAAATCACTCCATCGGAAGATACCCTGGCGGCCGCGGATCTCGGCTCCAACAGCTTTCACCTGATCGTGGCCGGCCTGCGGCAGGGGCAGTTGCAGGTGCTCGATCGCCTCCGCGAGCCGGTACGACTGGCGGCCGGCCTGGACAAGAATCAGCGCCTGCATCCCGAGGCCCGCGCACGCGCATTGGCCTGCCTGGAACGCTTTGGTCAGCGCCTGCGCCACCTGCCGGCGCGCAATGTGCGTGTGGTGGGCACCAACGCCTTGCGCCAGGCGCAAGGTACGGGGAGCTTCCTGCGCGACGCGGAGGCCGCCATCGGTCATCCCATTGAAATCATCTCTGGTGTGGAGGAGGCGCGGCTCATCTACCTGGGTGTGTCCCACAGTCTTCCCGATGCCGGTGGCCGGCGCCTGGTGGTGGACATCGGTGGCGGCAGCACGGAACTCATCATCGGTGAGGACTTCGAGGCCCTCTATCCGGAAAGCCTGTATATGGGTTGCGTGAGTTTCAGTGAACGCTATTTTCCCGACGGCCAGCTTGGCAAGGAAGGCTGGCGTGGTGCCGAGATCGCCGCCGGACTGGAATTGCGACCGGTGCAGGATCGTTTCCGGCGCCTGGGCTGGGAATCCGTGGCCGGCGCCTCCGGTACCATTCGTGCGATTCGTGAGGTGCTGCAAACCAACCAGTGGTGTGAACAGGGCATCAGTCGCGACGGACTGCAAAAACTGCGCAAGACATTGCAGCAGGCGGAACATGTGGATGCCCTGAACCTGCCCGGCCTGGCGGAGGAGCGCAAGCCGGTACTGGCCGGCGGCGTGGTCATACTCTGGACCCTGTTCGATACCCTCGGTATCGAACAGTTGCGGGTTTCCGATGGTGCTCTGCGCGAAGGCCTGCTCTATGATGCCATCGGCCGTATCCAGCAAGTGGATGTACGTGAACGTACGGTCAATTCCCTGATGGAGCGCTACCACGTGGACACGGCCCATGCCTTCCAGGTGGAACAGACCGCGTTGCGGCTGTTCGATCAGGTGCGCAAGGATTGGAAGCTGGAGGATGACGAAAATCCCGCCATGCTGCGCTGGGCGGCGCGCCTGCATGAAATCGGCCTGGTCATCGCCCACAGCGGCTACCAGAAACATGGCGCCTACTTGCTGGCCAACTCCGACCTGCCGGGCTTTTCGCGTCGGGAGCAAAGTCTGTTGGCGGTACTGGTGCTCGGCCACCGGCGCAAATTTCCTCTTTCCGGCTTCGATTCCCACGGCAAGGCTGCTCAGCGGCTCTGTGTACTGCTGCGGCTGTCGATCCTGCTGCATCGCAGTCGGGGACCGGAGGAGCCGCCAACCATCGCACTGCGACCCAACGGCACAAACCTGGAACTGGTGTTTCCCGAAGCCTGGCTAACCCGTCTCCTAAAGATCACTCCGCCAGTTTATCCAGCAGCGTGGCCTGCGCCGAGCGTGTCTTCTGATTGCTGGCCGGTTTGAGACGCTTGTATTCCCCGCTGCTTTGCAGGATCCAGGCCTGGCTGTTGTCGCTGAGATACAGGTCCAGTGCCTCCTTGCGCATGCGTTCCCGCAGTCGCTCTTCCTTGATGGGGAAACAGGTCTCCACGCGGCGGAAGAAATTCCGGTCCATCCAGTCGGCGCTGGAACAGAAGATCTCGTAGTCGCCCTCGTTGTGGAAATAGAAGACCCGGGTATGCTCCAGGAAGCGGCCGATGATGGAACGAACACGGATGTTCTCCGACACCCCGGCGATACCAGGGCGCAGGCAGCAGATGCCGCGGATGATGAGGTCGATTTTTACCCCGGCCTGTGAGGCCTTGTACAGGGCCTGGATGGCCTGTGGCTCCAGCATGGCGTTCGCCTTGATGATGATGCGCCCCTCCTTGCCGGCGCGGGCGAGCTCGGCCTCGCGTTCGATCTTGCGCAGCATTTCCTTGTGCAGGGTGAAAGGCGATTGCAGCAGTTTCTTCAGCGGCTTGACCTTGCCCAGACTGGTGAGCTGCTGGAAGATGGCGCGCACATCCTCGCCGATGATCTTGTCACCGGTGAGCAGTCCATAGTCGGTATAGAGCCGTGCGGTGCGGGCATGGTAGTTGCCGGTGCTCAGGTGCACGTAGTGGCGCAGGCGCCGGCCTTCGCGGCGCGTCACCAGCAGCATCTTGGCATGGGTCTTGTATCCCACCACCCCGTACACTACATGGGCGCCGGCTTCCTGCAGGCGGGTGGCGAGGCGGATATTGGCCTCCTCGTCGAAACGTGCCCGCAGCTCGATCACCACGGTTACTTCCTTGTCCGCCAGGGCCGCCGCCACCAGGGCATCGACGATGGCGGATTCCGGGCCGGTACGGTACAGGGTCTGCTTGATGGTGAGCACCTGTGGGTCCGCCGCCGCCTGGCGGATGAAATCGATCACCGGGGCGAAGGATTCGAAGGGGTGGTGCAGCAGCAGGTCGCCGTTGCGCATCACCGTGAACAGGTCCTTCTCGGTCTTGAGGCGGCGCGGTATACCGGGGGTGAAAGGCGGGTAGGACAGGTCCGGGCGTTCCACCAGGTCCGCCACCTGCAACAGCCGGTTCAAGTTCACCGGGCCGTTCACCTGGTAGAGGTCGTCGGGTCCGAGCTTGAACTGGTTGAGCAGGTACTGGGCCATTTCCGCTGTGCAGTTGTCCGCCACCTCCAGCCGCACCGCCTCCCCGTAGCGTCGCGACAGCAGTTCGCCCTCCAGGGCGCGCAGCAGGTCGTCGATTTCCTCTTCGTCCACGAACAGGTCGCTGTTACGGGTTACCCGGAACTGGTAGCAGCCGGTGGCGCTCATGCCCGGGAACAAGTCCTGTACATGGGCATGAATGATGGAGGACAGGAACACAAAATCCTGTTGATTATTGCGGGAGTGTTCCGCGGGCAGACGGATGATGCGCGGCAGAGCGCGGGGTGCCTGCACCACGGCCATGGCGCTGTTACGGCCGAAGGCATCCTTGCCCTCCAGCGACACGATGAAATTGAGGCTCTTGTTCAGGGTGCGCGGGAAGGGATGGGAGGGATCCAGGCCCAGAGGGCTGAGCAGGGGCAGCAGTTCCTGGGCGAAATAGCGACGGACCCAGGCATCCTGGCCGGCGTTCCAGTCGGTACGGCGCAGGAAACGGATATTTTCCTTCTCGAGGGCCGGCAGCAGTACTTCGTTTAGAATACGATACTGGTTGTCTACCAGAGTGTGGGCGCTGGTGGCGATCTGCTGCAGTAATTCGGCGGGGCGCAGGTTGTCGGCACCCGCCTGGACGGACCCGGAGGCCGCCAGTTGCTTGAGGCCGGAGACCCGGACCTCGAAGAATTCATCCAGGTTCGTACTGGAGATACAGAGAAACTTGAGTCGCTCCAGCAGTGGCGTTTCCGGGTCGTTGGCCTGGTCAAGCACCCGGCGGTTGAATTCCAGCAGGCTCAGTTCGCGGTTGATGTACAGCTCGGGTTGGGTCAGGTCCGGGGTGTTCATGATGGTTCCATCGTTCGGGTATACCGAGCTATTATGCACGAAACAGGGACGAAAAAGTCCCTGTAACAAATCTGTAATCTTCGCTGTTTATGCTTATGCAGGTTCCCCGCGTCGGCAGGACAGACGGGGGCCAATCGAGGCCGCCAAGGGCGGACTGCCAACGGCAAGAGTGAAAAGACCATGACCAACATGAATATCGGCCACCATATCTCTCAACAATACAACGAGGAGTTGGAAGAGGTTCGCAACCGCGTCCTCTCCATGGGTGGCGAGGTGGAACAACAGCTGGCCAATGCGGTGACAGCGCTGGTACAAGGTAACGATGAACTGGCCGAGTTGGTGGTCAGCAGCGACTATAAAGTCAATGCCATGGAAGTGGCCATCGACGAGGAATGCAGTCGCATTCTCGCCCGTCGCCAGCCTGCCGCCAGCGACCTGCGCCTGATCGTGGCCGTCATCAAGACCATTACCGACCTGGAGCGCATCGGCGACGAGGCCGAGCGTATCGGTCGCATGGCCCTGCACCTGAGTGGAAAGACCGCCAGTGAGAAGCACTACACCCAGATCGAGCACCTCGGCAACCACGTGCGTACCCTGCTGCATGACTCCCTGGATGCCTTCGCGCGCATGGATACCGAACAGGCCGTGCGAGTATGGCAGGAAGACCGCAAGGTGGACCAGGAATACGAGGCCATAATGCGCCAGCTCATCACCTTCATGATGGAGGATCCACGCGCCATTCCCCAGGTGCTGGACGTAATGTGGTCTGCCCGTGCCCTGGAGCGTATCGGCGACCGCGCCAGCAATATCTGCGAATACGTCATCTATCTGGTGAAGGGCAAGGATGTACGTCACACCAGCCTGGAAAGAACGGAAGCGGAGCCAGACGCGTCGGACAGCTGAAGACCAGCCTCCCGCGCCAACGAAAAAAGGCCCGCCAGGGCCTTTTTTCGTTGGCCATTCTGTTATGTCCCGGCCGCGGTCACACCCCCGCCGCCATCTGCTATCATTGGACCAATATCACCGCTGGTGTTTAAACATGCCGCTGTCCCGTCGTCTGCGTTTTCTTTTCCTTCTGTTAACCGGTATGGGTCTGTGTGCCCCGGTACAGGCGGAATCCGCCTCCAGCCTGCGGGAGTGCGCAGCCCTGGAGGAGGCCATGTCGCGCCTTGTATGCTATGACACCCTGGTTGCCGAACAGGAGGCTCTTGAGGATCTCTACTTTGCCTACACTCAGCAGGCCTGGTGGCAGATGTACAACCGGGACGATTCTTCACCCTTCCGGGAGGTCAATCACGAACCGGAGCTGGGTGTCATACTGCGGCCCGACCTGAGCTTGTTGGGCATGCAGATGCGGCAGCTGCGCCTGGGTGTGGTACATCATTCGAATGGCCGGGATGAACCCTTGTCGCGCAGCTGGAACCGGATCTTTTCCACCGTGATCCTGGATCGGGGGGATTTCGCCACGGCCCTGCGAGTCTGGTACCGTATTCCGGAAAGTGATGCCCGGGATGATAATCCGGATATCACCGATTTCTATGGCAATTTCGAGTGGTACGGCTTCTATAAGTGGCGGCGCAACACCCTGGGTATCATGGTGCGCAACAATCTGCAGCGTAATGACAATCGTGGTGCCCTGCAGGTGGACTGGAGTTATCCGCTCAGCGAGCGGCTGAAATTTTACATGCAATACTTCAATGGCTATGGTGAGAGCCTGATCGATTATGATCACTCCACTCATCGTCTGGGTGTGGGCCTGATGCTCACGGACTGGTTGTAAGGGAACTCGCGAGGCGAACATGAGCATGGAAGTGAACGGGATTCTGGGGCTGCTGTTGCTGGTGGCCATCGTATACGCATTGATCCAGATCGTGCAGAGCGCCGCCGGCACCGGCGCCAAGGTGCTGTGGGCGGTGCTGGTGCTGCTGTTCCCCCTCATCGGGGTGATCGTCTGGTTCTTCCTCGGACCCCGGCCGGGCAGGGCCTGACCCGGTTTCCGGGATATGGCCGCTACGCTTTATTCTATCCTGGAATCCCCGCGGCACCCGGATTTTTCGGCTGTCTACCGGCGCCGTGGCATCCATGAATTGCGCATCGGTTCCATGCGCAAGGCCATCGGCGAGCTGAA
>JAIVHA010000092.1 GCA_020201295.1 Lysobacteraceae bacterium
GGTAGCGGTCGCTGGGCAGGGTGTCGCGCAGTTGTTGTACGGCGGCCTCGGTCTGGTCGATGCGGTCGAGCAGCACCAGGCGCAGGTGCTCGCCGTCCGTGCGCATGAGCTCCCGGGCAAGGGGCAGGGGAATGCGCAGGGCGACGTCGTCATAGGCCTTGAAGATGGACTCGAAAATGCCGACCACGCGCGCCTCCACCGCGCTGATGCCACCTGTTTCCGTGTTGGCGATCAGTACCAGGCTACTGCCGATGCCGGCCTGCAGGTTCTCGGCGAGTCCACTGCCGACGATCACCGTGTTGTCCTCTCCAGGCACCAGGTTGCGTCCCTGTGGGAAACGCAGTGCCGCCGAGAGGATCGATTCGGCTTGCGGGTCCACGCCCTCGCCGATGAAGGACAGGGTGATGTCCCCGGAGCTGGCCAGGCCGGAGATCAGCAGCCGCGGGGCATCGACCCGGTAGCCGGGCAGGGCTGCCAGATCGTCAAGATCCGTGCTGGCCTGGCCGGGCAGCAGGTAGCCGTGGGGATCCGAACGGCCCAGTTCGAGAAAACCCGGCTTCATGACCTGCAGGTGCCCGAGCTGGGATTCGATGGAATGGTCGCGGCCGAATTCCAGGTTCCAGTCGATGAAGCCGGCGGCCAGTATCATCGATATCACGCCGAACACCACCGCCGTCAGGGCCGCACTGGTGCGGCCCACCTGGCGCAGGACGTTTTTGGCCCCTGTCTGGATCAGGGTCAGGGGCGACATGGCAGCTGTTGCCCTGAACGCGAGGGGGAAGGGAGAAGGATTGCCGGGCCTGTCATGGGTTCGTCCCTGTGTGCCGCCGATGCCCCGCTAGGAGCCTGTCCGTACCATAGTCTATCGCTGTAGCCGGCTGAAGCCCCGAAACTTTAGTCGGGATTTCCGGCACGGGACTATTCCGGTTTGCTCGGGTTCGCGCTACCATGACGACGGGGAAGCAAAAATGATTCAAATCCAAATCAGCCTGGCCCGTTGGCCGCTGAAGATTACCTGACCTTGACCGCTACAATGTGGACTATAGTCGAATGGCACTGACTTAACGTCATTGCGAGCGAAGCGCGGCAATCTCCTACCATGAAATCAGCCAGTTGGAGATTGCCGCGTCACTTCGTTCCTCGCAATGACGGGCATCTTCCGGCTTAAGTCAGTGCCATTCGACTGTAGACCTCATTGTGGGTTCAGCTATTTGAATTTAAACATTATTTATGGTGGATCGCGCCGGGCGAGGCTGGACGGAAGGCAGGGCCTGGTCGCCAGGCGCCGGTCCCGTCCTGGCGGACTTTCATTTCCGGCTGGACCCGGGCAGGGGAATGTGCTGCTATTATAAGCAGTTACTAAGAACACTACATGCATAGTCCAATTCATGATCCAGGAGGGGGTATTCCCGTGAACCGCACTCGCACCTTGTTGACCGTAGTCTCCGTGATTTTTCTGCTGCAACTGCTGGCCGGCTGCGCCAGCCGCTATCCCGTCGCCACTGAGCAGGCGCGCGCGGTGGATATCACGCCCATCTATATCATCGGATCGGGCGATTCGCTGAACATCTTCGTGTGGCGTAACCCCGAGCTGTCTTCCACCACCACGGTGCGCCCCGATGGCCGCATTACCACACCGCTCATCGAGGATGTGCAGGCCAGCGGCAAGACCCCCACGGAACTGGCGCGGGACATGGAAAAGGAACTGGCCACCTATATCAAGAATCCTGTGGTCACGGTCATGGTGGGTGGGTTCAAGGGACCCTTCAACCAGCAGATTCGCGTCGTGGGCCAGGCGACCGAGCCCCAGGCGCTGCCCTTCCAGGATGGCATGACGGCGCTGGATGTCATGATCGCGGTGGGTGGCATCACCCAGTATGCCGCCGGTAACCGGGCCACCATCGTGCGTAACCTGGATGGCAATCCCCAACAGTTCAGCGTGCGCTTGAACGACCTGCTCAACTCCGGTGACATTTCCGCTAATGTCGACATGCTTCCGGGCGATATCCTGATTATCCCGGAAGCCTGGTTCTAGGCAGAACCGGTCTCAGTTCATGGAGTTGAAGGGGCGAGATGCACGATTTACTTGAAGAACTGTTGCGCTATGGCAGGGGAATCTGGCGCTTCCGCTGGGTAGCACTGGCCGCCATGTGGCTGGTATGCCTGGTGGGCTGGACCCTGGTCATGCGCATGCCCGACCAGTACGAGGCCGCGGCCCGGATCCATATCGATACCCAGTCCGTGTTGCGCCCGCTGTTGCGTGGCATCACCATTTCGGCGGATTCTGAACGCAGTATCGAGCTGATGACCCGTACCCTGCTCAGCCGGCCCAATCTCGAAAAGCTGACGCGCATGACGGACATGGACATCACGGCAACCACGCCGAGTGAGAAGGAATCGTTGCTGGATAATCTCGGTCGCAGCGTGCGTATCGCCAAGGTTGAGCGTAACGAAGATCTCTATACCATCGCCTACAGCAGCCCGGATCGGGAGCTGGCGCGGCGCGTGGTGCAGTCGATCATCACCATCTGGGTGGAAAGCACTCTGGGCGCAAGCCGTAGCGAAAGCCAGATGGCGCAGCGCTTCATCGAGGAACAGATCCGTGACTACGAACAGCGCCTGAATCTGGCCGAACAGCGGCTGGCGGATTTCAAACGACAGAACGTTGGCATGATGCCGGGCTCGGGCTCGGACTACTATGCCCGCCTGCAGGCCGCTTCTGCGGATTTGGCGCAGGCCCAGTTGGCCATGCAGGAAATGCAGAACCGACGCAACTCACTGCAAAACCAGATCACCGATCTCCAGGATCAGGAAGATACCTCCATGAGCCTGTTCTCTGGTGCTACCGGTGGTGCGCCCACGGCGGTCGATGCCCGCCTGCAGAGCCTCCAGTCACAGCTGGATGAGCTGCTGTTGCGCTTTACGGAGAATCACCCGGATGTGATCGAGATGCGGCGTCTCGTCGCTTCGCTGGAAAGACAGCGTCGTGAGGAACAGCGTAAACAGGCTGAGATCGCGCCGCTATCCACCTCCAACCCAATGCTCCAGCAGATGCAGATGCAACTGTCCGAGACCGACGCGCAGATCGCCTCCATGAATGTACGCGTCGAGGAATTCCAGCGTCGCGTCGATCATCTCAAGAATATGGTCGATACGGTGCCCCAGGTCGAGGCCGAGTTGAAGCGCCTGAATCGAGACTACGAAGTCAATAAGCGCAATCATGAGGAACTGCTGTTACGGCGTGAATCTGCAAGCATGTCCGAACAAGCCGATGTACGCGGGGATGACGTCAAGTTCAAGGT
>JAIVHA010000093.1:0-2809 GCA_020201295.1 Lysobacteraceae bacterium
CGGCTGGAAATCGCCGTCACCGACAACGGACCCGGCATTCCCGCGCAGTTGCGCGAGCGTATTTTCGAACCCTTTTTTACCACCCGTCCCGAAGGCACCGGCCTGGGCCTGGCCGTGGTGCAGACGGTACTGCAGGCCCATGGTGGTGGCATCCGTCTCGAAACCCCGGCGCAGGGCGGCACCCGCTTCGTGCTGGAACTGCCGCTGGCGCAGCCGGCCCTGCTGCCCGGCGGGGAAACAACAGTATGGGCTCAGAGCCGAATGGCGCTTTCTTGAATCGATGTCCTGGAAAAATCGCCACGGAATCCACGGAATGACACGGAAAAGAATCTTGTATAAACCCAATCATTGCAAAGTCCCTCCTGTAGGAGCGGCGCGAGCCGCGAATATTCGCGGCTCGCACCGCTCCTACACATCCTTTTTTGCAACGATTGGGTTAACTAAGAGCCATTCGTCTCTGACCCCTCATTTGCGGAGGTATGCAGTATGAATGCAGCACCGGTGCTGATTGTGGAAGACGACCCGGCCCTGCGCGAGGCCTTGAGCGATACCCTGGAAATGGCCGGCTATCCGGTTACCGTGGCCTGCGATGGCCAGGGCGCCCTGGAACGCCTGGAACAGCTGGACATCGGCATGGTGGTGAGTGATGTGAACATGGGCCGCATGGACGGCCACGCCCTGTTGGCGCGTATTCGCGCCCAGGCGCCGGACCTGCCCGTGGTGCTGATGACCGCCTACGGCACCATCGAGAAGGCCGTCGAGGCCATGCGCGACGGTGCCACCGATTACCTGGTGAAGCCCTTCGAGGCCGGTGTGCTGGTGGACATGGTGAGCCGCTACCTGCCCGGCGAGCGCCGGCTGGAAAGCGGTCTGGTGGCCGAGGACGAGCGCAGTCGCCAGTTGGCGGCACTGGCCACCCGTGTGGCCGCCACCGATGCCACGGTCATGATCTGTGGCGAATCCGGTTCCGGCAAGGAGGTGTTCGCCCGTTTCATCCACGAACATTCGCCCCGCAACGCCAAGCCCTTCGTCGCCATCAACTGTGCCGCCATCCCGGAGAACATGCTGGAGGCCGTGTTGTTCGGATACGAGAAGGGCGCCTTCACCGGTGCCTATCGCGCCCAGGCCGGCAAGTTCGAACAGGCCCAGGGCGGTACCCTGTTGCTGGACGAGATCTCCGAAATGGACCTGGCGCTGCAGGCCAAGCTGCTGCGCGTATTGCAGGAGCGCGAGGTGGAACGCCTCGGCGGCCGCGAACTGATTTCCCTGGATGTGCGTGTGCTGGCCACCACCAACCGCAATATGCGCGAGCAAGTGGCGGCAGGGCGTTTTCGCGAAGACCTGTATTACCGTTTGAATGTGTTTCCCCTGAACCTGCCGCCCTTGCGCGCACGGCCTGCCGATATTCTGCCCCTGGCCGAGGGCCTGCTGGAGCGCTACTGCCGGCACGGGCGCGGCAAGCCGCGCCTGTCCGCCGCCGCGCAACAGCGACTGCTGGAACATCACTGGCCGGGCAATGTGCGCGAGCTGGATAATGTCATCCAGCGTGCCCTGATTCTGCTCAACGGTGATGTCATCGAGGTGGCGGACCTGTGCTTCGGGGAGGCGGCCACGCCGTTGGCCGAGACCGGCAGCGTCGCGGAGGACAATAGCCATGTTCGCGAGGGTCTGGGTGATGATCTCAAAAGCCGCGAATACCAGCTCATCCTGGAGGCCCTGGAGGCCGATCGGGGCAGCCGTAAGGCAGCGGCGGAACGGCTGGGCATCAGCCCGCGCACCCTGCGCTACAAGCTGGCGCGCATGCGCGAGCAGGGTATCGCGGTACCGGCATAGGCGATTTGTAGGAGCGGCCTCTGGCCGCGAACCGGTTCGCGGCCAGAGGCCGCTCCTACAGGTTGATCTACATCATTTGCACGGCTCGATAACAGAGGTACAGGAACATGAGCGAAATCGACGTCAACCAGATCCTCAGCCAGATGCGCGCTCTGCGCGCCACTGCCCAGGGCCAGGGGCCGGAAGCGGCCGCCGCCACCCCGGGGCAGAACTTCGGTGACCTGCTCAAGCAGTCCATCGACAAGGTCAACGAAACCCAGACCAACGCCGGCGAGCTGCGCGACCGCTTCGTGGCGGGAGATCCCGACGTGGACCTCACCCGGGTGATGGTGGAACTGCAAAAGGCCAGTCTGTCCTTCGAGGCCATGACCCAGGTGCGCAACAAACTGGTCAATGCCTACCAGGACATCATGAACATGCCCATCTGATCCTGCGAATGATAGCGACAACAGAAGGCTAGATACGATATGGCACTGGTTAAGACGGAAGCGGCGGCACAGGGGTTCACCCAGTTGCCCGCCATGCGGCAGCTGTGGTTCATGATCGCCATCGCCGCCAGCGTGGCGGTGGGGGTATCCCTGGTGCTGTGGATGCAGACCCCCAACTACAGCCTGCTGTACGGCAATCTCTCCCAGAAGGATGCCGGCCAGGTCGTGGAGGCCTTGCAGGCGGCCAATATCCCCTTCAAGGTGGACGAGGGCAGTGGCGCCGTCATGGTGGCCTCCAGCCAGATCCACAAGGCACGGCTGGAACTGGCCAAGCAGGGCCTGCCCGCCGGCAGTGGCATGGGTTTCGAGATCCTGCAGGAAGAACAGGGTTTCGGTACCTCCCAATTCATCGAAACGGCGCGTTTCCAGCGTGCCCTGGAAGGCGAGCTGGCGCGCACCATCGGCACCATGCGCAATGTGGAAGCGGCGCGCGTGCACCTGGCCCTGCCCAAGCGTTCCGTGTTCGTGCGCGAGCGCGATAATCCCAC
>JAIVHA010000093.1:2876-6167 GCA_020201295.1 Lysobacteraceae bacterium
GACCAGCGCGGCAACCTGCTGACCCGGCCCCGGGATCGCGAGGGCAGTGCCCCCGGTACCGGCCAGTTCGCGCATACCCGTCAACTGGAACAATCCTTCGTGCAGCGCATCGAAAGCCTGCTCTCGCCCATGGTGGGGTTGGGCGGCGTGCGTGCCCAGGTCACGGCGGATATCGACTACACCATTACCGAACGGACCGAGGAAAGTTACAACCCGGAGCTTTCGGCTTTGCGCAGCGAACAGCTCATCGAGGAACGCATGGGCCCCGGTGGCCTGGCGCAAGGCATACCCGGTGCCCTGAGTAACCAGCCGCCCGCCGGTGGCGTGGCGCCGGAGCAGGTGGGTGGGGGCACGGAAGGTGTCGATGACGAGGCCAATACTGAAAACGGCAATGGCGAAGCCAGCGGTCCTTCCAGCCGCCGCAGTACCCGCAATTTCGAACTGGACAAGACCATCAGCCATACCCGCCTCGCCAGCGGTACCATCCGGCGTCTGTCGGTGGCGGTGGTACTGGATGACAAGCCGGGGGCCGGGGGTGCGCGCGAACCCTGGGCAGCGGAGGAGCTGGAGCGTTTCACCGCCTTGATCCGGGAAGCGGTGGGCTTCGATGCCGAGCGTGGCGACAGTGTCAATGTGATCAATTCCGCTTTCCGGCAGCCCGAGGAGATGGAGCCCTTGCCGGAACCAACCCTGATGGAACAGCCCTGGGTGTGGGAGGCGGCGCGGTGGGGCGCCGGTGCCCTGGGCCTGCTGATCCTGGTATTCGCTGTATTGCGGCCCGCCTTGCAGCAGCTGGCCCAGGCCGGCGCGAAAAGCGCGGCCATGGTACCGGCAGCCGCCGTCGCGGCGGGCGGGATGGGCGAGGATCAGGTCAGCCTGTCCGGCGGTGGCCAGGCTCGCCAGCTGAAGGGACCGGGACAGGACAGTTACCAGGGTAATCTCGCCATGGCGCAGAGCGTGGCGGGCGAGGATCCCAAACGGGTGGCGCAGGTAGTCAAGAACTGGGTGAACGAAGATGGCTGAAGTCGCGCATAAATTGAACGGCACGGAACGGGCCGCGGTACTGTTGTTGTCCCTGGGCGAATCGCAGGCCTCGGAGGTCCTCAAGCACATGGGGCCGAAGGAGGTGCAACGCATCGGCAGCGCCATGGCCATGCTCAAGAACGTGTCCCGCGACAGCGTGAATCATGTGCTGGAAAACTTCGTGGAAACGGTGCAACAGCAGACGGCGCTGGGCGTGGGCACCGAGGAATACCTGCGCAAGGTGATGATCCAGGCGCTGGGCGAGGACAAGGCCAGCGGGCTGATGGACCGCATCATGATGGGTTCCAGCACCAAGGGGCTGGAGGCCCTGAAGTGGATGGACGCGCGTGCCGTGGCGGAACTGATCCGCCTGGAGCATCCGCAGATCCAGGCCATCGTGTTGTCGTATCTCGATGCCGACCATGCCGCCGAGGTGCTGAGCTTTTTCAGTGAGCGGGTTCGGCCCGACGTGCTGCTGCGCATCGCCACCCTGGAGAGTATCCAGCCCCAGGCAATCAAGGAACTGGATGAAATCATGGAGCGCCAGTTCAGTGGCAACCAGAATGTGCAGTCCTCCACCGTGGGCGGTGTGAAGGCCGCGGCGAATATCCTCAACTTCGTGGACACCGCCATCGAGGGCGAGGTGATGGAGATGATCAAGGACGTGGACGCCGAGCTGGGCCAGCAGATCCAGGACCTGATGTTCGTGTTCGACAACCTCATCGAGGTGGACGACCGTGGCATGCAGCAGTTGCTGCGCGAGGTCTCCTCCGACACCCTGATCCTGGCCCTCAAGGGCGCCGATGAGACCATGCGCGAGAAGATCTTCTCCAATATGTCCAAGCGCGCTGCGGAAATCATGCGCGACGACCTGGAAAACAAGGGTCCGGTACGTCTGAGCGAAGTGGAGAGCGCGCAGAAGGAAATCCTCGCCATTGCCCGGCGCATGGCCGATTCCGGCGAGATCGCCCTGGGCGGCAAGGGTGGCGAGCAGTATGTCTAAACTGATCCGCTCGGAGGATGTGGAGGCCGCCTATCAGGCCTGGCGGGTACCGGAAGTCGCGGGTGTGCGGGCAGGGCGCAGCGCCGAGGAGGAACGAGGCAGGGCGACCCGTCCGGCCGCGCCCATGAGCGCCGTGCAAATCGAACAGGCCCGCAAGGAGGGCTATGCCCAGGGACGCGAGGAAGGATTACGCGACGGCCAGCAGGAAATCCGCAAGCAGGTGCAGCGCCTGGAACAATTGTTGCTGGCCCTGCAGCAGCCCTTCGCCGAGTTGGATGCGGCGGTCGAGGAGCAACTTTCGCAGCTGGCCATGCTGGTGGCCCGTCACCTGGTGCGCCGGGAATTGAGGGCCGATCCCGGCCAGGTCATCGCCGTGGTGCGCGAGGCCCTGGCGGCCCTGCCCATCACCAGCCGTACGGTGCGCCTGCACCTGCATCCCGAGGATGCGGCGTTGGTGCGCGAGGCCTTTTCGTTGAGCGAGGATGAGGCCCATATCCAGGTGCTGGATGATCCGGTGCAAAGCCGAGGCGGCTGCCGGGTACAGACCGACAATTCCCAGATCGATGCCTCGGTGGAGACCCGCCTCAATGCCCTCATCGCCCAGGTGCTGGGTGGTGAGCGCGAGGAGGACGAGGCCGAATGAACCTGAAAACCACATTTGCCACGGAATCACACGGAAAAACACGGACCAGATCATATGCTTCATACAAAAGCCCTCATCACCCTCCAGGTGCCATGTCGAGGCCTCGCGACGAGGTTTTATTTCCGTGTCTTCCGTGTGATTCCGTGGCTGAAATGAGTTTTTCAGGATGAATGCGCGCGCGATACCGGAAACCCGCCGCGGCGCCCTGTGGCAACAGCGCCTGCAGCCCTATCTGGAACGGGCCCGTGCCACGCCGCCGCTGCTGGTGGAGGGGCGCCTGACGCGCATGGTGGGCCTGACCCTGGAGGCGGTCGGGGTCCAGGCGGCCATCGGCGGGCGCTGCATGATCAGCTCCGCCCAGGGCGCGCCCATCGAAGCCGAGGTGGTGGGCTTCTCCGGCGAAAAACTCTATCTCATGCCCATCGGCGACCTGCAGGGCCTGATGCCCAATGCCCGGGTGGTACCCACCCATCGGGTCTGCCAGGCGCCGGCCGGTGCGGCCCTGCTGGGCCGCGTCCTGGATGGCGCCGGCAATCCCCTGGACGGCAAGGGTCCGCTGCAGGTGGAAACCCATGTGCCGCTCACCGGGCGCAACATCAACCCGCTCAGTCGCAAGCCGGTG
>JAIVHA010000094.1 GCA_020201295.1 Lysobacteraceae bacterium
TTCAGCTCTGGTTGCATTCGCGTGGAGCAGCCGCTGGAACTGGCCGAGTACCTGTTGGCCAGCGGCGGAAAATGGGATGCGGAGCAGCTGCGCGCCCTGATCGAGAGCGGTGTCACGCGCACCTTTATCCTGCCGGAGGTCATCCCGGTCTACATCCTCTATTGGACGGCCTGGGTCGACGATGAGGGCCTGACCCACTTCGTGGATGATATCTATGGCCTGGACCGGAGCATGCTGGGGGCAGACGCAAGCCCGCGTTGATGAGTGGCGTGGTTCTGGTGAACGGCTACTCCCCTGCTTCGCGCGGCGTTCCGTCGGGCAGCGTGATATGGCATTCATGGAAGATGCGTGCCGTGCAATTGCGGCAGATTTCGCTGTCCAGTCGCGAGTAGATTGACTGGATGGCGGTACCCTTGTTGCGGAAGATCTGTGCCTCGCCAATGGCGTCGACCTTGCCGCTGCGGCGCAGCATTTCGCACAGGTCCGGCTGCACGCCCACCAGGTACAGTCCCCCACCCATTTTCTGCCTGCGAATGGCTTCCTTGGCCAGCAGTTCCGCACCCGAGAGATCGATGATGCCGATGGCGCGCGCGGTCAGCAGCAGGTGTTTCTTGTGCGGGTCGGCTTCGTCGATATTGCGGAAATGCTGCTGGATGTACTCGACGGCGCCGAAGAAGATCGAGCCTTCCACGCGCAGGATGGCCATTTGCGGGCAGGAGGGGTTGTCGCGGGTGTCCGCCGCGAACTTGCGGCGCGGGTTGTCGCGGTTGGCGGCAATGGGTACCAGTTCGCGGATCGAGGGTCGCGAAGTGCGGTACAGGTAGAACAGCAGCGACACCAGGATGCCGAGGAAGATACCCTTTTCCAAGTCGACCAGGGTGCCGATGAAGGTGAGCGCGAGGATGATGCGCTCGCGCTTGTGGTGCCGGATGATTTCACCGATGTGATGGAAATCGATCAGGTTCCAGGCGACGATGAACAGGATCGCCGCCATCGAGGCCACCGGCAGGTAGGCCGCGAGCGGCGCCACCAGCAGCACGATGACCAGCAGGAACACCGCCGACAGCGCGGCGGCGAGCGGTGTCCTGGCACCCGAGGTGTAGTTGACCGCGCTGCGGTTGAAGGAGCCGCTGCCGGCATACCCGGAGAAAAAGCTGCCGGCCATGTTGGCCAGCCCCTGGCCGACGAATTCCTGGTTGCTGTCGATGCGCTGGTCGGACAGGGCGGCGATGGAACGGGCGATGGCGACCGCCTCGGTGAGGGCCAGGATGGCAATGACCATGGCGGGAAACAGTGTCTGCTTGATGGCGGTGAGGGAGGAATCCGGCAGTGACAAGGGCGGGAACGAGGCCGCCAGCGCGCCCACGGTGCGGATGCCGGTGGCCTCGGCCCCGTACCGCGCGTTGATGACGGCCGCCGCCGCGCCGCCCACCACCATGGCGACGATCATGTAGGGCAGTTTTTTCACGTAGCGCCGGGCGAGCATGCCCGCTGCCAGGGTGATCAGGCCCACGGCCAGCACCCAGGGCTGGATGTCCGGGATGTGCGAGCCGAACTGGATGAGCACCTCGTGGAAGTGAGCACCGCGCGGCATGTCGATGCCGAAGAAATTCTTGATCTGGCTGGCGGCGATGAGAATGGCCGCGCCGGCGGTGAAGCCGATGATGACCGTGTGGGAGATGAAGTTGACCAGCGTGCCCAGCCGCGCCAGGCCCATGGCCAGCTGGATCAGGCCCGCCAGGAAGGTGAGGGTGAGCACCAGGCCGATGAACTGCGGGCTGCCGGGCTCGGCCAGCGGACTGATGGAGGCGAACACCACGATCGAGATCGCCGTCGTGGGCCCCGACACCAGGTGCCAGCTCGACCCCCAGAGGGCGGCCACGATGGCCGGCACCATGGCGGCGTAGAGACCGTATTCCGGAGGCAGCCCGGCGATGGTGGCAAAGGCCACCGCCTGGGGCAGCACGATGAGGGCGCCGCTGAAGGCCGCGAGTGCGTCGGCCTTGAGGGTGATCGGCGAGACCTTCGGCCACCAGCGCAAAAAGGGCAGCAGGCGATAGAGCCAGAGCGGGCAGGCCTTGAGATCTATCATCCTAGAAACCTCAGTTGAACGCGCCCGAGTGTGCGGTTTTCGAGTTGGTTGGCAAGGCGCTTTGATGCGCATGGCCACCCCCTGCAACGAGGAGCAACGCCGCCAGGCGGCTCGAAAACCGTGCAATCGGGCGCGTAGCGCGCTCACCCTCAAGGTGAACGCTATCGAAGGTACAATACGTTGTATTCATGAGACTTTCCAAGACCCAGGAAGCGGTCAACCGAGGTTTCCAGGATCATGTTGACTCCCTGGGCAGAACGGCGGCTGATACTATAACGCACTGGCATATTAGTGAATTATGATTGAATGGCACTGACTTAAGCCGGAAAATGCCCGTCATTGCGAGGATGCCTTGACCCGAAGGGTAAGGTACACATGATGAAGCCCGAAGGGATTCTATGGGCCAGAAGTGACGCGGCAATCTCCGCACCTTCCCTCCTGGCCAGCGCCATTTCCCCGGCGGAGCGCAGCCTGGCGCTGCGCAACCTGCACACCGGCGAACGGGCCGCCGTCACCTATTGGGCCGATGGCGACTATGTCACTGATGAGCTGCTGTCCGTCAACCAGGTGCTGCGTGACCATCGCAGTGGCGAGGTCTATCCCATCGATGCCAGCCTGCTGGACCAGCTCTACCTGCTGCAGCACAAGATGGGTACCGACCGCGCCTTCCACGTCATTTCCGGCTATCGCTCCCCGGCCAGCAATGCCCAGCTGAGTGCCAACAGCAGCGGCGTCGCCAAGCGCAGCCTGCACATGCAGGGTCGGGCCATCGACATCCGCCTATCCGGGGTCAAGCTGGCCCACCTGCGCCAGGCGGCGCTGGACCTGAAGGCCGGCGGCGTGGGCTATTACCCCAAGTCCGATTTCCTCCATATCGATACCGGTCGGGTACGCTTCTGGTAAACAGGGCGCCCGGTTGGGCCATACGTCATTCCGGCGTTTGCGTAACGCCACCCGTCACTCCCGATTCCCACCCGTCATTCCGCACAGCGCCACCCGTCATTCCCGCGAAGGCGGGTGAGACGGGTCAGGCGGGTGGTGCTGTGTGGAATAACGGGAGAAAACACTCCTGACGGCTCTTCATTGCTTTCCATGTACTACCCTTGACTTTGTGTGCTGGCGCGTGATCTTTGGATTGCGAGGCGCTATCGTTGGGGTCACTGCATGGAAGACAACAGCGACAATCACCTACTGAAGCCCGGCTCCAACTGCTGGTGCATGGAACAGGCGCGGCGGGTGGCGTTCCTGGTCGATGGCGAAGACTATTTCCGTGCCGTGCGCGAGGCCATCCTGCAGGCCCGGCATTCGATCTTCATCCTGGGTTGGGATATTCACAGCCGCCTGGCGCTGGTACGCGATGAGCCTGAGGACGGGCACCCGCGCGAGCTGGGCGCGCTGCTCGATGCGGTGGCGCGCGAACAGGGCGTCGAAGTCCATGTATTGAGCTGGGACTTCGCCATGATCTATGCCATCGAGCGCCAGGCAGTCCCCTTGTTCGTGCGCAACTGGAAAAGCCACAAACGGGTGCATTTCCGCATGTACGACCAGCACCCATTGGGAGCATCCCAGCACCAGAAGGTCGTGGTGGTCGATGATGCGGTGGCCTTTTGCGGTGGATTCGATCTCAGCCAGTGGCGCTGGGATACGTCGGAGCATCGCATCGAGGATCCACGCCGCGTCGATCCCGATGGTGAACCCTATCCTCCCTTCCATGATGTACAGATGCTGGTCGACGGCGATGCTGCTGTTGCCCTTGGTGAACTGGCGCGGGCGCGCTGGCAGCGTGTCAGTGGCGATGCGCCCGCTATCGAGTCGGTTCCGCCAGGCCAGGATCCCTGGCCGGCCTCGGTCGAGCCTGTCATTCACGACACGCAGGTGGCTATCGCCCGCACCCTGCCTGCCTATGAAGGTGACCCGGAGATCTGCGAGGTGGAACAACTGTACCTCGACAGTATCGCGGCCGCCGAACGGTTCATCTATATCGAGAACCAGTACCTCACCGCGCACTGTATTCGCGAAGCCTTGACGCGGCGCTTGCAAGAGCAGGACGCGCTGGAGGTGGTGATCGTCATGCCGGAGAAAACCGGCGGTTGGCTGGAGCAGCACACCATGGATGTGTTGCGCTCGCGGCTGGTCAGGAAGCTGGAAGAGGTGAGCGAGGGCAAGCGGCTGCGCCTTTATTACCCGAGGCTATCGGCTGGTTCCGATACCTCACTGATGGTACATGCCAAGGTGATGGTGGTCGATGACCGCCTGGTGCGGGTGGCCTCGTCCAACCTCAGTAATCGTTCCATGGGCCTGGACAGTGAATGTGATCTGGCCATCGAGGCACAGCCCGGCAGTGCGGAGCAGGCGGCTATCAAGCAGTTCCGGGAACGCCTGTTGGCCGAACACCTTGGCGTGAGCGGAGCAGAGGTCGCCGATGCCATGGAAGCGCAGGGTTCGCTGATCGCGGCCATCGAGCACTTGCGTGGCGGTGATCGCAGCCTGCAGCCGCTGAATACCGAGGTCGACGCGGACGTCGATCAAATGGTGCCGGACTCGGCCCTGCTCGACCCGGAGCAGCCGATTGATACCTATCGTTTTATCGATCACTTCGTGCCAGAAAAGCACAGGAGCCATACGTTCCGGCGTGTGCTGGTGGCCGTGGTGACATTGGCCGCTCTGCTGGGGCTGGCGGCAGCGTGGCGCTGGACAGACCTGGGTGACTCGATGGATGTGGATGCGCTGGCCGGATACGCCGATGCCCTGAAAGCGCATCCCGCGACGCCCCTGTTCGTGATTGCCGGTTTTGCCCTGGCCGTGGTGTTCATGGTACCGCTAACCCTGTTGGTCGTGGCGGTAGTGCTCGGCTTTGGCCCATGGCTGGGGCTGGTGTATGCGCTGGCAGGCGCCGAGCTCGGCGCGCTACTGGGCTATGTGATCGGGCAGGGGATCGGCCGTGACCTGGTGCGGCGCCATGCCGGTGAATGGGTGAATAGTGTCAGTAAACGGCTGTCGAAGCGTGGCCTGCTGACGATTATCACCTTGCGAATCGTCCCGGTGGCGCCTTTTTCGGTCATCAATATGGTGGCGGGCGCGTCGCATATCCGTCTGCGGGATTTCGCGCTGGGTTCGCTGTTGGGGCTGCTCCCTGGTGTGATTGCCATCGCCCTGTTTGCCGACGGTCTGGTACGGGCCATTCGTACCCCGGACACAGGCACCTTTGCCTGGCTGGGCGTCGCGGTCGTGGTGGCCCTGGGGCTGTTATTGGGCGTGCGCAAATGGCTGCGTACAACAACATCGGAAAAGGAGTCGGTATGAATATCATCCGTAATCTTCTCGCGCTGATCGGACTGCTGGCGGTACTCACCGTCGGGTACCTGTACCTGACCTACAAGGACGATATCGCGGCCTTCCGGGCGCTGGATCCCGATGCATCGGAGATGTACGTCAGTATGTGGGAGCGGCTCAAGGAGACCGGCAACAGCGCGGACGCCACCGTGTGGAAGGTGCCGCTGGCGGAAGGCATCAGCCCCGAGGAAGCCGAGCAGATCATGAATTTCGTCGCCAACGAGCACAATATCATGGGGGTCGGCGAGCTGCCCTTGTCGGATCAGGTCGCGACGATGACCGGAGAGGAGCAACGATTTCTGAAGATCTACCAGTACTGCG
>JAIVHA010000095.1 GCA_020201295.1 Lysobacteraceae bacterium
GTTCCGGCAGGTCGAGCCGGGGATTGCTGACCCGGTCGCCGCACAGCTGCTGCGAGCTGCTGGCCAGGTGCTCGTACACGGCGCGATAACTCTGGGTCATGTCCTGCACCAGTTCCGAGGTGCGCTGGAAATGCTCGGTCACCTGCTCGCGGTAGTGGCTGTTCTCCTGGCGCAGGGTCTCCAGCTCTGCTTCCAGCTCCTTGTTGCGATTATGGTCGGGATTGCGAAAATAATGCAGGGCATAGCCCGCGGCCAGGCCCAGGGCGAAGATGATCAAACCGGCTAACCACATGTGAGTTTTCCCTCTGGTTCCAGGCCGTGGAACACCTGTCACGACCTTCCGCCAAGGGTACCACCGCCAGCGTAGAATGCCAGCCAAGCACGAACCCAGGAGATGAGGATATGGAACAACGACTGATCGAGCTGGAATCCCGGCTGTCCTTCCAGGAACACACTCTGCAGGAACTCAACGACGTCGTGGCCGCCCAGCAGCAGGAACTCACCGCCCAGCGCCTGGCCCTGCAGGAGCTGGACCGGCGCCTGCGTGCCCTGACACTGCCACCGCTGGCCGGTGCCGGGGAAGAGACGCCGCCGCCCCATTACTGAACGCCGCGCTCAACGCCCTTCGATCAGCGCCACGCTCTTGATGAGCGCGTGTACCGGCATGCCGGCACGCAGGCCGAGGCTGCGCACGGAACGGCGGGTGAGGCGGGCGAGCAGGGCCTGGCCGCCCAGGTCCAGGGTCACCAGCACCTCGCCGGGGCGGGTCTCGGCGTGGACCTCGCGTACCGTGGCGGCCAGGCAGTTGAGCATGCTGATGCCGACGGGTGGGGTGAGCGCGATGCTCACGTCCCGGGCATGGATGCCCAGGCGTACCCGCTTGCCCGGCGCCAGTTGCTGGCGTGGCAGGTGGAGCTGCATGCCGTTCAGGCCGAGGATGGACAGATGATCCGCGTCGTCGTGCCGCTCCACCACCGCTTCCACCAGGCTGACGGCCTCGTCGGCGCGTGCCAGGGGCAGGTCGCCCCGCGTCAGCAGCTCCTGCAGCGGCCCCGCGGCCAGTAGCTGGCCGTGCTCCAGCAGCAGCATGTGATCGGCGAGCCGCGTGATTTCGTCCATGACGTGACTCACGAACAGCACCGGGATGGAGAGTTCGCCATGCAGCCGTTCCAGGTAGGGCAGGATCTCCGCCTTGCTGGCCGCATCCAGGGCCGCCAGGGGTTCGTCCATGAGCAGCAGGCGGGGGCTGGTCAGCAGGGCGCGTGCAATGGCCACCCGCTGGCGCTGTCCCCCGGAGAGTTCGTCGCTGCGACGCCTGAGCAGGGTGCCGAGGCCCAGCAGCTCGACCACCTCCTCGGGGTGTACCCGCCGCTGTCCCGGGGGGATGCGCCGGTAGCCGTATTCCAGGTTGCCGCGCACGGACAGGTGGGGGAACAGCCGCCCCTCCTGGAACACATAGCCCAGCGGACGGCGATGGGCGGGCAGGCAATGGGTGTCATCCTGCCAGGTATCGCCATTTACCCGCAGGCGGCCCCGCACCCCGGGTTCCAGCCCGGCGATGCAGCGCAGCAGGCTGGTCTTGCCGCTGCCGGAGCGACCGAACAGGGCGGTGACACCCGTGGCGGGGAATTGCGTGTCCAGGCGCAGGCGGAACTCCCCGCGCTCGAGCTCGAATTGCAGTTCGATCGCCATGTGCGCCTCAGGAAAGCCTCATCCTGAATCGCCCATCGAGGGCGTACAGGCTGATCAACAGAAGGAAGGACAGTCCCAGCAGCAGGGCGGAGAGTACATGCGCGGAGGCATAGTCCACCGCCTCCACGTGGTCGTAGATGGCGATGGATACCACCTGGGTTTCGCCGGGGATGTTGCCGCCGATCATCAGTACCACGCCGAACTCGCCCAGGGTGTGGGCAAAGCCCAGGGTGGTGGCGGTGAGAAAGCCGCGCAGCGACAGGGGCGCCACCACGGTGAAGAAGCGGTCCCAGGGGCCCGCGCGCAGGGAGGCCGCCGCCTCGAGGGTCGCATCCCCGATGCTCGCGAAGGCGTTTTGCAGCGGCTGAACCACGAAGGGCAGGGAATAGAACACCGAGCCGATCACCAGGCCGGTGAAGGTGAAGGCGAAGGCCGGACCGCCCAGGGCCTGGATGGGGCCCTGGGCGCCGAGCAGCAGCAGCAGGTAGAAGCCGATCACCGTGGGCGGCAGTACCAGGGGCAGGGCCACCAGGGTCTCGATCACCAGCTTGATGCGTGCACGGGTGCGGGCCAGCCACCAGGCCAGCGGCGTGCCCAGGAGCAGCAGCACCAGGGTGGTGATGGCGGCCAGTTTGAAGGTGAGCCACAGCGCGCGGCTGTCCTGCGGGCTGATCCAGGTTTCGAGCATGGCTTCCCCCTAGGAGTCTGTCGGACTTAGGACTGATCTCGGCAACTGCTCCATGCGTTGCTCTACCTCCTGCATCCATGCAGTCGTACTGCGCCGGGGGGAGAGCGGTCCATTTTTCCGATCCTTTTCGTCGAATAGCTAGGCGCGCTCAAACGAACGAAAAACTGTCCTCGCTCTCCCACCTTGCTCGCTACGATCGCCTAAGTCCGACAGGCTCCTAGGGGGTTATGGCCACGGAAACACACGGAAACACACGGAAGCACACGGAAGCACACGGAAAAATACAGCAGGCCAAGGAGTGGCACGCCCTTCGCGGGTGCGTCACCCGGTGGGTTTCAGCCGGATATGGCTGCGAAGGTTTTCGGAACCCGGTTTTTCCCTGCAAATTTCCGTGTGCTTCCGTGTGCTTGCGTGGCCATTTACAGGGTTTCGGGAAAGATGCGCCAAGAGGCTGTTTTTTACTCAAGAAAGACTGACGCAGTGACGCTATAGCCCATAGCAACGGAGGGCGGCACGCCCTATTAAGGAGACAAGCAATGAAACGGCAACAGAGTGGTTTTACCCTGATCGAACTGGTAATGGTGATCGTCATCCTGGGCATCCTCAGCGCCATCGCCCTGCCCCGCTTCGTGGACCTGCAAACGGACGCCCAAACCGCGGCGGAAGCCGGCATGAGTGGCGCCGTGAAGTCCGCCCACGCCATCGCCATCGCCGACCTGAAGGGTTTCCCCACCGTGACCGAGCTGGCCACCTATGTGCAGGGCGAAGATGTCCTGGCAACGGCTACCGGCATCCAGGTGAACATCAACGGTGCTCTACCGGTCGTACCGACCTTTACCGACACCACCTGCACCACCGCCACCAGCGCCGTAGGTGACACGGTCC
>JAIVHA010000096.1 GCA_020201295.1 Lysobacteraceae bacterium
CCAAGGACGCCAAGAAAGATCGTTTAACCGCCAAGGCGCCAAGAGCGCCAAGAAAAACTAGAATCATCATGATAAAGCCCGAAGAGACCCCATGAGCCGTAGCAAGAATTTTTTCTTGGTGTTCTTGGCGTCCTTGGCGTCCTTGGCGTCTTGGCGGTTAACAAGGTTTTCTCAAACCCCAATATCCCCCCGACTGTAAAAGGCCTGCAGGATCTGAAATAGATAGAAAGCATCCCGCGCCCCGGCCAGTTCGCGGATGGAGTGCATGGCCAGTTGCGGCACGCCCACGTCCAGGGTGCGCACGCCGAGGCCGCTGGCGGTGATGGGGCCGATGGTGCTGCCGCAGGCCTGGTCGCTGCGCACCACGAAACTCTGCACTGGTACATCGAGCTGTTGCGCCAGGTGGCGGAACACGGCGCTGGTCTCGCTGTTGGAGGCATAGCGCTGATTGGCGTTGATCTTGATGACCGGCCCCCCGTTCATGCGCGGGCCGTGGTTTTCGTCGTGCTTGTCCGCATAATTGGGATGCAGGGCGTGGGCGTTGTCGGCGGAGACCAGCAGGGACCGGTGCAGGGCACGGGTCAGGTCCTGCGGGGAGGCGCACAGCCGCTCCAGCACCGATTTCAGGAAGGGACCGTCGGCGCCGCAATGGGAGGCACTGCCCACCTCCTCATGGTCGCTGCAGACCAGCAGCGCGGTCTGTTCGCCCCCGGCCTGCAGCAGGGCCTGCAGGCCGGTATGGCAGCTCAGCAGGTTGTCGAGCCGGGCGCTGGCGATGAAATCCTGCTCCAGCCCCACCAGGGCCGGCGGCTGGGTGTCGTACAGGCACAGTTCGAAATCCAGCACCGTGTCCACCTGCAGGTCGGGCTGTTGGCGGTGCAGGGTTTCCAGCAGCAGGCTGCGAAAATCCGGCCGGGCGTCGTCATCGGTCCCGGACCAGAGCAGTGGCGGCAGGTGCAGCTGGGCATTGATGGAGCGGTTCTGATTGACCTCCTGGTCCAGGTGGATGGCCAGGCTGGGGATCACCGCGATGGGATTCGGGAAATCGATCAGGGTGCCACGGATCTTTCCGGCGCGATCGCGGTAGCTGATGCGGCCGGCCAGGGACAGGTCGCGGTCGAACCAGGGATTGAGCAGGGCGCCACCGTACACCTCGACGCCGAGCTGGAAGTAGCCTTTATTCACCAGCTCCGGCTGGGGCTTGACCTTCAGGCAGGGGCTGTCCGTATGGGCGCCCACCAGGCGCAGGCCGGTTTCCGGCAGGCTGCCCTGGCCGAGTCGGAAGGCGACGAGGGAGGAGTCATTGCGCGTGACATAGTAGCCCTGGCCCGGTGCGGTCTGCCAGGCGTCGGCTTCATCGAGGCGCTGGAATCCCGCTTCTTCCAGCTGGCGTGCCATGTTCGCCACGGCGTGGAAAGGCGAGGGGGAGTGCTGCAGGAAAGGCAGCAGGTCGGCGTTGAAGCTTTGCAGGTCCATGAAGGAGGGCTCGGTGGCATGAGGTCGGTGGCATTATACCGCCAGACGTGCATGGGCATGACATCATCCCCTGTAGGAGCGGCCTTGGCCGCGAATCGTTCGCGGCCAAGGCCGCTCCTACAGGTGAAAATGCTTTCATCATCGGGCGGGACACACATTGGGCAGGATACTGGAAATCACGCAGGACGGAGAACCCCTGCTGCATTTTGAATGCGGCGCCACCCTGCCGGCGCTGCAGCGCCGGCAGCTGGATGCGCTGGATGCCCGGCTCGATCAGGGCATCGAATTGGGGGGTGAGTCGATACCGGCACCCGACCAGGGGGAGCGTGTCCGCTTCGTCATCGGCCTGCTGTTGCGCGCCCTGGGGCGCGACGACCCGGGAACGGCGCGCGGCCTGTGTACCTGGCTCAGTCAACGCCTGCCGGAGCTGAGCGCGATCCGCATCATCACCCGGGGCGACGACCTGGAGGTGGATCTGGAATGTGACGCCGACCAGGCGTCAGACGTATAGGTCGAGGTGTGGCGGGGAACGGCGCGCGTCACGCCCGGCTGCGTGTTCTCCGATTTCAGGCGCTGCACGCCCAGGTCGTCGGGTATCAGGTTGATGAAGGTCATGCCTTGCTCCCGTGTGGTAAGCCAAGCAGCGCCAGAGCTGCCCTGTAGGAGCATGGTTCGCGGCGCCCGCTTGTCCAGCATAACGCCGCTGGGCGGCGCGTTCCAGGATGGCGCGGCGCTCGTGGTCGCTGCTGCCGCTCCAGGCGGTGATTTCCGCCAGGCTGCGGCCACAGCCCAGGCAGATATCCTGCTCGTCGAGGCAACAGTTGCGCACGCAGGGCGAGGCGATCCGCTCCGGGTCCGTCATTCCGCCAGTTTGGCCAGCGGCGCAGGGACCGGCATGGGCTCGGGCTTGCCGACGCCATAGCCCTGGGCATAGTCCACCCCCAGGTCCCGCAATCGTTCCAGGATGGCGTCGTTTTCCACGAACTCGGCAATGGTCTGGATGCCGAGCACATGGCCCACCTGGTTGATGGCGCTGACGATGGCGCTGTCCATGGCATCGGTTACCATGTCCTTGACGAAGCTGCCGTCGATCTTGAGGAAATCCACGGGCAGGTTCTTGAGATAGGCGAAGGAGCTGAGCCCGCTGCCGAAGTCATCCAGGGCGAAGCGGCAGCCCATGTCCTTCATGTTGCGAATGAAACGGCTGGCGTTTTCGAGGTTGAACACGGCGGCGGTCTCGGTGATTTCGAAACAGATCTGGGCCGTGGGCACGCCGTAGTTCTCCAGCTGTGTGCGGATGAAGGCATACAGGGAGTCATCGTTGAAGGAGGCGCCCGACAGGTTGATGGAAAAGCGGGTACGCGCGGCCGTGTCGGGCTCGTACTGGCGCAGCTGGTCGTAGTACTGGAAGGCGGTCTCGATCACCCAGCGATCCAGCGAGCTCATGAGGTTGTAGCGTTCCGCGGAAGGGATGAACAGCCCCGGCGGCACCAGGCTGCCGTCTGCTTCACGCAGGCGGATCAGCAACTCGTAGTGCAGCTCCCGGCTGTCGCCCTGCAGGGGCACGATGGCCTGGCGGAACAGCTCGAAGCGGTTCTCCTTCATGGCCTGGTTGATGCGCGACACCCATTGCATTTCGCTGTGGTGGCGGGTGTGCTCGGCGTCTCCTTCCTGGTAGACGTGGATGCGGCGGCGGCCCGATTCCTTGGCCACGAAACAGGCCACGTCCGCGGCGCTCAGGGCAAAGCTTGGGGTGAGGCCATCGCCGGAGATGGGCACCAGGCCGATGCTCACGGACATGTCGAAACTGCTGTTCTCCCAACGGAACTGGAAGGATTCCACCACCCGCAGGATGCGTTCGGCAATCTGCCGGCTCTGATCGATATCACTGTTATCCAGCAGCACGCCGAATTCATCGCCCCCCAGCCGGGCCAGGCTGGCATTTTCCGGCAGGTGGCGCACCAGCAGCTGGGACAGTTCCTTGAGCAACTCGTCGCCGGCGCTGTGGCCACAGGTGTCATTGATTACCTTGAACTGGTCCAGGTCGAGGTAGAGCAGGGCATGTTGGTGTTGGCTGTTGGCGCTGTCCTCGATGAGTTCCACCAGCAGGGTGTCGAATTCGCCGCGGTTGGACAGCCCGGTCAGGCTGTCGTGGGTGGCCTGCCAGGAGATCTGGCGCGCCATGCGCCGTTCCTGGGTGACGTCATGGAACACCAGCACGACGCCGATTACCTGGTCCTCGCGGTTGAAGATGGGCGCGGCGGAATCCTCGATGTGGTATTCCTCGCCGCGGCGGTTGACCAGCAGGACATTCTCCTCCAGGTTCACCACGTTGCCGCTGCGCAGGCAGGTCTGCGCCGGGCTGGGCATGGGCTGGCGACTGGCCTCCGAGATCAGCGGCAGCACCTCGGTAAGCGGCCGGCCGCGGGCCTCGCCATGGGTCCAGCCGCTGATGCCTTCGGCCACCGGATTCATGTAGTCCACATTGCCGTCGCGGTCGGTGGTGATGACGCCATCGCCGATGGAATGCAGGGTGACCAGGGCCCGTTCCCGTTCCTCGTAGAGTGACTTTTCCGCCTGGCGACGCTTGCGGCGGTCCTCGGCGTCGCGCAATTCCCGGTCGATGGCGGGCACCAGGCGGGTGAGGTTGTCCTTGAGGATGTAGTCGTTGGCACCCGAGCGCATGGCCTCGACGGCGAATTCCTCGCCCACGGTGCCGGACACCAGGATGAAGGGCAGGTCGCGATCGAAGGCGCGTACGATACGCAGGGCCTCCAGACCGCTGAAGGAGGGCATGGCGTAATCGGAGATGACGATGTCCCAGGGCTGTTGCCGGAGTGCGGTCTCGACCATGGCCGCCGACTGGACCCGGATGTGGTGCGGCGTGTAGCCGGCCTGGCGCAGCCGCAGCAGCACCAGCTCGGCGTCGTCTTCCACATCCTCGATCATCAGTACATCGATGGCTTTGCTCATGGGGTCAACAGTCCTTTGCGAGCCGCCGTACGGGCCGACAGCGCCGTGTCCGGTGCCCGGAGGCACCCATCCAGGTGGATGAATTCAATGGTATTTACTGCGATGGTAACGGCGGGTTCCAGGGAACATTTAACGGCACCCCGGTAGACGCGCCGGGCCGCGCTTTATTCCTCGCCGGCCGATACCGCCGCCGAACGGTCATCCCGAGTCCAATGACCTGTTTTACCTCCGCTTTTCTCGACAAGCCGGACCTGTTCGATGGTCATGCCACGGTCCACGGCCTTGCACATGTCGTATACGGTCAGCAGGGCGACCTGCACCGCGGTCAGGGCCTCCATCTCCACGCCCGTGGGACCATGGGTGGCGACCGTGGCCCGCACCTGTACCGCCGGCGGTTCCGCCTCGGTCCAGAGATCCAGTTCCACCCGGGTCAGGGCCAGGGGATGGCAGAGGGGAATGAGGTCGGCGGTGCGCTTGGCGGCCATGATCCCGGCG
>JAIVHA010000243.1 GCA_020201295.1 Lysobacteraceae bacterium
GGCCCGTGCACTCGGTGTCGATGTAGAGGCCGATGTGCTTCTCGGCCCCGCTGTCCGCATGATACCGGTCCACGGGCTCCAGGCGCCGGATGATCCGGTAGTCGCCGCTCGCGGTCAGTTGATCGATACACGCTTGGTTCGTCGCCATGCCTTGCCCTGCTGCTATTCGCCTGAAGGTGATAATGTACCAGAAAACAAGCATCTTTACGGGAAAACATGGCTATCGTTGGGCATCGTTTCACGGGCAGGTATACTCCACGCTTACCTGTCCGCGTTCGCGATTGATCCCCCAAGGAGCTTGTCCATGAAAGCACGTGCCGCCGTCGCCTGGGAACCCAAAAAACCGTTGTCGATCGAGGAAGTGGACGTGGAAGGCCCCCGCGAAGGCGAGGTGCTGCTACAGGTGGTGGCCAGCGGCGTCTGCCACACCGACGCCTTTACCCTGTCGGGTGACGACCCGGAAGGGGCCTTCCCCTGTATCCTCGGCCACGAGGGCGGCTGCATCGTGCTCGAGTGCGGGCCGGGGGTGAAGACCCTGAAGCCGGGCGACCACGTGATCCCGCTCTACATCCCCGAGTGTGGCCACTGCGAGTACTGCGCCTCGCCCAAGACCAACCTGTGCCAATCCATCGCCGCCACCGTATGGACCGGCTACATGCCCGATGGCACACGCCGCTTCTCGAAGGGCGGCAAGCCGATCTTTCACTACATGGGCTGCTCGACCTTCGCCGAATACACCGTGGTGCCGGAAATCGCCCTTGCCAGAATCAACCCCGCGGCTCCGCTCGACAAGGTCTGCCTGCTCGGCTGTGGTGTCACCACCGGCATCGGCGCGGTGCTGAACACCGCCAGGGTCGAGCCCGGCTCCACGGTCGCCGTGTTCGGCCTCGGCGGCATCGGCCTGTCCTGCATCCAGGGCGCGGTGATGGCCAAGGCCAGCCGCATCCTCGCCATCGACCTCAACCCGGACAAGTTCGAAATGGCCAGGGCCCTGGGCGCGACCGACTTCATCAACCCCAGGGAGATGAACGGATCACTGGTCGAATACATCCGCGACCTGACCAAGGGCGGTGTCGATTATTCCTTCGAATGCATCGGCAATGTCGAGGTCATGCGCGATGCCCTCGAATGCACCCACATGGGCTGGGGGGTCTCCACCGTGATCGGCGTCGCCGGTGCCGGCCAGGAGATTTGCACCCGGCCCTTCAACCTGGTGGTGGGCCGCACCTGGAAAGGCACCGCCTTCGGCGGTGTCAAGGGACGCTCCCAGCTGCCGGGCTATGTGGACAACTACCTGGCCGGCAAGATCGAACTGGACAAGCTGGTCACCCATACCATGCCGCTGGAGGACATCAACCGCGCCTTTGACCTGATGCACGAAGGCAAGAGTATTCGCTCGGTCATCATCTTCTGAGGTTGGAATGAAACAAATCGAACGCACCAAGGATTTCGGCGGTTGGCTCGAACGCTGGGAACACGCATCCACCAGTTGCCATTGCACCATGGCCTTCTCGATCTACCTGCCGCCACAGGCCTCGACACAGCCACTGCCGGTGGTGTACTGGCTGTCGGGGCTTACCTGCACCGACGACAATGTGCGCGTGAAGGCCGGCGCGCAGCGCTACTGCGCCGAACTGGGACTGATTCTCGTCATGCCCGACACCAGCCCGCGCGGCGCGGACGTGCCGGACGTACCCGAGCGCTACGACCTGGGCCAGGGCGCGGGCTTCTACGTCAACGCCACGCAACCGCCCTGGGCGACGCACTACCAGATGTACGACTACGTCACCCGCGAACTGCCCGCGCTGGTCGAGGCGCAATTCCCCGCAATCCCCGGCAGGCGTGCCATCAGCGGCCACTCCATGGGTGGCCATGGCGCGCTCGTCTGCGCCCTGAAAAACCCTGGCATGTATGCCTCGGTATCCGCCTTCGCGCCCATCTGCAACCCGGTGCTCATTCCTGATCGAGCAACTGTACCCGCAACATCTGCAGGCGGCCTGTGCCGCGCGCGGCCTCCCGCTCACCCTGCGGATGCAGGACGGCTATGACCACAGCTATCACTTCATCGCCACCTTCATCGGCGAACACCTGGCGTTTCATGCGCGGGCAATGGCAGGGTGAGGCGATGTTTACCCTGCGGCGACCGCTGGCCCCTGGCGACCCGAAGGCCGAGCGCGAGCGCATCCGGCGCGCCCTGGCATGGCCCCTGTATGGGATCGGCATCCTGGTGGTCATTCAGTCCCTGCAGGCCTTGGTGGGTGGAGTCTTGTCCCGCCTGGGCATCATGCCGCGCGACGGCGTTGGCGCACTGGGCATCCTCACCTCGCCACTGGTCCACGGCTCCTGGGGCCACCTGATGGCCAACGTCCCGGCCCTGTGGGTGCTCGCCATCCTCAGCCTGTACGGTTTCCCCCGCGCGACCCGCACTGCGGTCCCGCTGATCTGGCTACTGGGCGGCCTGGGTGTCTGGCTGTTCGCGCGTGAGAGCTTTCATATCGGCGCCAGCGGCCTGACCCACGGGCTGATGTTCTTTGCGGTCGTGATCGGTATTCGGCGCCGCGACGCGCCGTCCATCGCACTCGCGATCGTCGTTTTATTCCTGTACGGCAGCATGATCTGGGGCGTACTCCCCAGTAGTCCCGGGGTATCGTTCGAGGCGCACCTGTTCGGCGCAGTGATCGGTGCCTTGTGCGGCTGGTTCCTGTACCGCCGTGACCCCTTCCCGGTGTACCGACGCTACGACTGGGAAGATGAGCAGAACCCCGAGGACGATCCCCGGGAATATTAGCATTACCCGAACGAGAGCCTGCAGCGACGTCGCGATCGAGGCTGGATGTCGATGTCCTCGAGATCAAGCTCGGTGACGAATGCTGCGGTAACCCTGTAACCCTGCTGCCTGCTTCGGCGTCCAGGGCTACTTTTTCTTCTTGCCCGCCGGTTTGCCGGACCCATCGAGCATGAAGGTGACACTCATCGTAACGCGGTATTCGGCGACCTTGCCACCCTCCACGACTACGCTCTGTTCCTTTACCCAGGCCGAGGCGATCCCGCTCAAGGTTTCTGCTGCGCGCGCAATACCCTGCTTGATGGCATCTTCGAAACTGATCTTGCTACCCGCGATGATTTCAATAACTTTGGCTACAGCCATGACTGCCTCCTGTTAGGGAACCGCTGATTAAACCCGTATCGGTCATTCCCGCATGCGCGGGCATGACGAATTAATCATCGCCTCCCTGGTTCAGGGGAAGACCCGATTCCGTACAGATGCGTTGCATCTGCTTTCAAGGATAGTACAGATAGAACGGGTTATGGCTTGCGCGGGTGGAATCTGGCCTGCGGGGATACAGCGGGTTCAGTGCAGCCGCCGCGCCTTGAAGCGCCGTCCCTTCACCTTGCCCTCGCTGAGGGCCTGCAGGGCCTGCCTGGCGACCGGACGTTCGACGGCGACGTAGGCATGCTGGTCGAACACCGCGATCCGGCCCACCTGCCTGGCGGGGATGCCCCCGGCGCCGGTGAGGGCGCCGACGATATCACCGGGACGCACCTTGTCCTTGCGGCCAGCGTCGATCTGCAAGGTCACCATCAGCGGTTTCAGGCTCATGCCGGCCAGGTCGTCCACCAGTTTCACGGTGCCGCATTCGAGCTTTTCGCCGGTATAGGACTCGATGGCGACGACGCGCGGTGCCTCGCTGGCGAGAAACAGCGACAGCGCCACGCCCTTTTCGCCGGCGCGGCCGGTACGGCCGACTCGGTGCACATGGATTTCCGGATCGTGCGGCAGTTCGTAGTTGACCACCAGGTCCAGTTCCTTGATGTCGATACCGCGCGCCGCCACATCGGTGGCCACGAGGATCGCCGTGCTGCCATTCGCGAACTGCGCCAGCACCCGGTCGCGGTCGCGCTGCTCCAGGTCGCCGTTGAGGGCGCGGGCGTAGAAGCCCAGCGCCGCCAGCTCGTCCGCCAGCTCCGTGGTCTGCTGCTTGGTATTGCAGAACACGATGCAGGACTGCGGCCGGTATTCCACCAGCAGCCCGACCAGGGCGCGGGTGCGCTGGCCTTTGTTCACCTCGTAGAAGCGCTGGGTGATCCGCAGCGCCTGCCCCGGTCCGCTTTCCACACGCACCGTGGCCGGGTCGCGCAGCACGTGCGCGGACATCGCCTCGATGGCCTCGGGATAGGTAGCGGAAAACAGCAGCGTCTGGCGCGCGCTCGGTAGCGCGGCGATGATGGCGTCGATCTCGTCGCTGAAGCCCATGTCCAGCATGCGATCGGCCTCGTCCAGCACCAGCGTGACCAAATGCTGCAGCGGCAGGCTGCCACGCTCGATATGCTGCAACACCCGCCCCGGCGTGCCAACCACGATATGCGCGCCATGTTCGAGTGTTGCCAGCTGCGGGCCGATGGGCGTGCCGCCCACCAGGGTCACCAGCTTGATGTTGGGGGTGGCGCGCGCGAGCCGGCGCAGTTCCTGCGTCACCTGGTCGGCCAGTTCCCGGGTGGGGCACAACACCAGCCCCTGCGCACCGAACAGGCGTGGGTTGAGCCGCGCCAGCAGGCCGATGCCGAAGGCCGCGGTCTTGCCGCTGCCGGTCTGGGCCTGGGCCAGCAGATCGCGTCCCGCCAGCACCGGCGGCAGGGCCTGGGCCTGGATCGGGGTCATCGCCGTATAGCCGAGGGTGTCGAGGTTGGTCAGAAGCTCGGGCGGTAACGGCAGGGAGCTGAAATCGGTATTCATGGGGAAGGGGGTTCCGGAGGGAAAACAAACGAGCATGATAACAGCTTGCACGGGCGTGACGAATAAACCCGCGTCTCCCTGGCATCCAGGGGGTCATGTCATTCAGTAGCCGACCTTAGGTACAAGAACTGGCGCCGGACGCTTCAGGGCGCCAGCTTGGCCATGACAAACAGGCCCAGGACGAGCAGCGGGACAAACAC
>JAIVHA010000244.1 GCA_020201295.1 Lysobacteraceae bacterium
GCGGTATACAGGCGCCCAGAATCCGTATCGATCTCGCTCACCAGTCCGGACTTGATGCCCTTGCGCACCATGGCGCGCTGCTTGCGCGGAATGGCGAGCATGTTCGCTTCCACATCGGCCTCGATGGCCTTGCGAAAGCGTACATAGAGATCCTTGTGCTCCCAATCCGGGTTGCTCGCCTCGAGATTGCGGAATTCCAGGTAGTCCACGCCCAGATCGCGCGCGAGGTTCTGGGCCTCTCTTTGCAGGGCCGTGACCGCGTCGGCACTGCTGGCGGCAATACCTCCATAGACACAGAAGGGGCAGGAAATGAGCGCATTGCCGAACAGCCGGCTGTGCACGTGGGCCAGGGGCAATACACCCTCGATACGACCATCGCGTTCAGCATAGAGAAAATGCGTGCGATGTCCAAAGGCCCGCTCGATCACTTCGCGCCAACCGGCGCGATGAAAGAAGGTGGCGCTGGGACAGTGATTGACGAAGGCATCCCAGTCGTCGACCCGGTCATCCCCGAGCACCCGCACACTGGGCAGGACGGCAGGGATGGAGTCCTGCAAGGATTCGGCGCTCATGCTCATGAACGCACCGTTGGTGCGTCGAGAAACACACGGTCCATGCGATCCCAGCGGAAATCCTGCAGCAGGCGTGTCAGGCGTTGCTCCATGCGTCGCAGGTTCAGGTAATGGCGGAAGCGGGTCTTGAAACCCAGACCGGACTGGCGCGGTTGGTCGGGATCCAGCTCCCAGGGGTGGAAATAAAATACGCAGGACTGGCCATCCCGTTCGTTGACCCGGCGCATGGCCCAGCGCGACAGGGCATAAGGCAGGAGGCGAAAATAACCTCCACCACCACAGGGATAATTACGCTCGAAAAGCTCCACGGTGGTAACCGGCACCTCGATCATGGTTCCGCCGTTGGCCTGGAAGGCGAAGCGTGGCGCCTCCGGCATTCCATAGAGGTCATGACGGATGGGATAGATGCTGGAACTGTAGCGGTGCCCCGTCTCCTCCAGTACATCCAGGGCCCAGAGATTCTTTGCGCCGATGGAATAGCTCGCCGCCCGGTAACCCCGCACCTCCTGGCCGGCCACATCCTCGAGCAATGCCTTGGTGCGCACCACATCGGCACGGAATTCATCCGGAGACTGGTTGGTGACCCGTATATGGGAATAGCCGTGGCTGGCCACCTCATGACCACTCTCCACCATTCGCCGCAGCAGTTGCGGGTAGCGCTCGGCAACCCAGCCCAGGGTGAAAAAGGTTGCGCTCACACCATGGTCGGCGAACAGCTGCAGAATGCGGTCGGTGTTGCGCTCCACCCGGCACGGCAGGCTGTCCCAGGCCGTCCGGTCGATATGGCGCTCAAAAGCAGAAACCTGGAAATAATCCTCCACGTCTACGCTCATGGCATTCGTGATCATTTGTCCCGTTGCGGGCATAAAATGCGTCAGTGACGCCCCCGATTCGATGATTGTAGTGTTTTTCAGCAGGCTGGTGGCCAGTCAGTTCGCCACGGCCACCGGTGCATCACGTCCCGCCAGCCATTGCCGCTCGGTGTTTTCCCGCAGGGTGATGCATGGCACACCGAGGGCCGTGGTTTCTTCCTGCAGGCCACCGGAATCGGTCAGCACCAGTCGGGCATGGCGCATCAGCCCCAGCATTTCGAGATAACCCAGGGGATCCAGTTGCACGATACGCGGGGAAGCCAATAGGTCACTGAAACCGGCGTCCCGAATCCTGGCACGGGTACGGGGGTGGACGGGAAACAACAATGGCATCTGTTCACTGATGGTGCGCAAGGTTTCCAGCAGACGTCGCAACACCCGCGGATCATCCACATTGGAAGGCCTGTGCAGCGTGAGCAGGGCATAGCCGGAAGATTCGTCCAGCAAGGCAGGATCGATGCCGGAGGCACGAAGTGTGTCGGCCCCTGGAACCGCACGTTCGAGATGCTGGTGCAAGGTATCGATCATCACGTTGCCGGTAAAAATCACTCGCGTGCCATCGACACCCTCGCGCTCCAGGTTGCCCAGGGCAGCGCGCTCCGTGGTAAACAGCAGGTCGGAAATCTGGTCCGTGAGTACCCGGTTGATCTCCTCGGGCATTCCGCGATCATAACTGCGCAAACCCGCTTCCACATGAATGACCGGTATGCCTTTTTTACTGGCCACCAAGGCACAGGCGATGGTGGAATTCACATCACCCACCACCAGGATGGCGGCGGGGCATTCCGCATCCAGTACCGGCTCGAAGCGTTTCATGATTTCGGCGGTCTGCAAGGCATGGCTTCCCGACCCGACACCCAGGTCGATATCGGGCTCGGGTATGCCGAGCTGGTGGAAAAAGGATTCCTTCATGGCGGCGTCATAATGCTGGCCAGTATGGAGCAAGCGGGCGGGAATCGCGTTTGGCCCCTTGCGAAAAGCGGCCATCAGTGGAGCAATTTTCATGAAATTGGGCCGCGCGCCAACGACACAAAGAATGCCCGTGCCAGTAGTGTGATTCACTGCAAACTCCACTTGTCGCCTTACGGCATTTCGTCAGGCCTTGTCGGCCTTTTTCAAACCCTGCAACACCTCGGAAAGGTCCAGATCCTCACCGGACAACATGGCCATCATGATCAGCTTCTGGAGTCGCTCCTGATCCCGGCGCATCTTGCCTTCCAATTCTTCCACCTTGCGTTCAAGGTGCTGCATGCGCCGCTCCATATCCAGGGGTACGGCGGCCATGGGTACCGACGACTGCGGCAGGGGATCGAGATTCGGGCGTGGTTTGAGCGGCTCCTGCTCGGATTCAGCCTTCTTGGGGATTTCCGTCTGCTGCTCGGCAATCACGTCCCGTACCGCCCCGGCTTCGATCTCGTGCATCTCGTCCAGCGCCGCGGTCAGCAGCAGCCGGTCACACAGTGTGTTGATCTGGCGTGGGATGCCTCCCGTGTGCTCGTGGATCATCTCGTAGGCATCCTCGCTGAAGTGAGGATCATCCTTCCAGCCCACCACGCGCAGCCGGTGATTGATGTAATCACGGGTTTCATCGCCGCCCAGTGGCCCGAGATGATGCGCCGCAATGACCCGTTGGCGGAATTGTTCCAGGCCCTTCGCCTGCAGGGTATCGCGGAATTCCCCCTGCCCCAGCAGGAAGGTCTGCAGCAGGGCGCGATCACCCGCCTGGAAATTCGACAGCATGCGCAACTCTTCCAGGGAGCTTGCGGACAGGTTGTGACATTCATCGATGACCAGCAGGATACGCTTGCCCTCACGGGCGCGGGCGGAAAAGAAATTTTTCAGTACCTTGAGCAGGGCCGTCTTGGACAGGTCGTCGTTGCTCAAGCCAAAGCCGGACGCCACCATGCGTAACAATTCCTCGGGATCGAGGTTGGTGGTCACCAGTTCCGTGGCGACAACATTGCTCATGCGCAACTGGCTGTCCAGGGCCCGTACCAGCGTGGTCTTGCCCGCCCCCACTTCGCCGGTGATCACCACGAAGCCTTCGCCCTGCTGCAGGCCATAGCGCAGGTAAGCCAGGGCCTTGGAGTGTCCGCGACTGTGAAACAGGAACTTGGGATCCGGCGTCAGCCGGAACGGCATGCCCTGCAGGTTGTAGTATTGGTCATACACGGCGATCAGTACTCGACTCTAAAGGTCGCAAGAATGCGATTTTCGGTGTACTCGGCGGTATCCAGGCTGGAATCATTGCGGGTGTGACGATACCCCACCGATGCCGTAGTCAGGCGAGACAGGGTGCGCGTCAACATCAGATCCAGATACCAGTAATCATCTTCCCGATTGACATCACGGAAATCGATCCGTTCCCAGTTGCCCTGGAGAATGGCCTGTGTGTGCCCGGTGAATTGCCATTGCCACTCGGCCAGGCCGCCGTGGGCGCTTTCCTCGCCAACCGCAGTCCCCAGCAGGAAATCGCGCCGTTCACGATAGACCGCGAGGGCAAGCGTTGATTTTCCGGTCTGATAGCTCACCGATCCCTGTGCGCGCTTGCGTTCGAAAACCTCATCGGTGAGGCTAAGACTGTCCTCGGGAACGAATAAGCCAAGCGATCCATCTTGATTCCGCCCAAGGAAGACAGGGCCTGTTATCAATAGTCGCTGGGTGGTCTGGGTATCTTCCAGGTAATTCAGCTGCCAGACGCTGCGGCGGGTCTTGTGCTGGAAGCGGCCATTCCACACAGCGCCGGGATTGAAGCCCACATCCCGCTCCCGGTACGACACCAGTAGCGAGGTGCGTTGACTGGGCGTTAGGCTCACCGAGGCACTGCTGAAGCGATCGCCTTCCATGGCCGTCATGGAAAGGTAGCGATTGGGTGTCCAGGTGGCGCCCGCCCCCCAGTAGGAACCGTTCTGCGCAACCTCCGTGGACCCGAAAGCATTAT
>JAIVHA010000097.1 GCA_020201295.1 Lysobacteraceae bacterium
TTCTCGGCATCAAGACCAGTGCACAGGTACAGGCAGTGTATGTGGATACCCCGGGCCTGCACCGTGGCGGCAAGCGCGCCATGAACCGCTACATGAACCGTGCCGCCACGGATGCCCTGCAGGACGTGGACGTGGTGGTGTTCGTGGTGGAAGGCACGCGCTGGACCGACGAAGACGAGCTGGTGCTGGAGAAACTTCGCCAGGTGAGCTGCCCGGTGATCCTCGCCATCAACAAGATCGACCGGGTGGTCGACAAGAAAGCCTTGCTGCCGTACTTGCAGCAGGTATCAAAGCATATGGATTTTACCCAGATCATCCCCCTGTCGGCGAAGCAGGGCAGCCAGGTGGGCGAGCTGGAGCAGGCGGTGGAAGCGCTGTTACCCGAGTCCACGCCCTTTTATCCCGAGGACCAGGTCACCGACCGCAGCATGCGCTTCATGGCGGCGGAACTGGTGCGCGAGAAGCTGTTCCGCAAGCTGGGCCAGGAACTTCCTTACGGCATTACCGTGGAGATCGAACAGTTCAAGGAAGAGGATGGACTGTTTCGCATCAATGCCCTGATCTGGGTGGAACGGGACAGTCAGAAGGCCATCGTCATCGGCAAGCAGGGTGTACTGCTGCGCGAGGTGGGCCGCGAGTCGCGCATCGATATGGAAGAGGCCTTCGGTCAAAAAGTATTCCTGGAGCTGTGGGTGAAGGTCAAGGAGGGCTGGGCCGACGACGAGCGCGCCCTGCGCAGCCTGGGCTACGATGACCAGTAGCATCCGGGCGATGTGTTTTGCTTTGCGTAGGAGCGGCCTTTGGCCGCGAAGCGCCTGAGATCACACCACATTCGCGGCCAAAGGCCGCTCCTACGGGGGCTTTTGGTGATAATCGCCCGATGATGAAGCGCTGGCCAATGGCAGAACCTGGTAGCCCTATTCAAGCATGTCCATCTCCCTGTCACTGATACCGGCCTTCGTGCTGCACGCTCGTCCCTACCGGGACACCAGCCTGCTGCTGGAGGTATTCAGCGCCGATCAGGGCCGGGTTGGCCTGGTGGCGCGGGGGGCGCGCACCTCGCGCAGTCGCCAGCGTGGCCTGTTGCAACCCTTCCAGCCCCTGTTGTTGAGCTGGTCGGCGCGCGGTGAGCTTGGCACCCTGACGGCAGTGGAAGCCGCCGGGGCCCCATTGTCCTTGCGTGGCCATGCCCTGTACTCTGGTTTTTATGTGAATGAGTTGCTGGTCCGGCTGTTGCATCGCAATGACCCGCATCCGGAGCTCTACCCGGTTTACGGGGAGACCCTGACGGGACTGATGCAGGCAAGCGAGCCCGAGCCGGTCCTGCGTCGCTTCGAATTGCGACTTCTGGAACTCCTCGGTTACGGTTTGCAACTGGAACGCGACACCGCCGGCGCGGAACTGGATCCGGAAAGCCGGTATGATTACCGGCCCGAGGAAGGGGCGGTGCCCCTGGCGCCCACCGGCCAGGCATGCGGCGTGGCGGTCAGCGGCCACAGCCTGCTGGCCCTGCGCTCGGAGTGTCTCGACGATGCCCAGGTGCGCCGCGATGCACGACGGCTCACGCGCGCGGCCCTGGATCCGCACCTGGGCGCGGCCCCGCTCAAGACCCGCGCGGTACTGCTGCAGCTGGTGAGGGTGCGCTGAGGCCGCCTCATCGGTGCTAGGATCCCCCTGTAGGAGCGGGCTCTGCCCGCGAATCGTCCGGGCCGGGGTCTTTGGCACGTTCGCGGGCGAAGCCCGCTCCTACAGGCATTTTTTTGCTATGACTGGGTGAAACGAAGGCGAGCACAATGCACAATTCCCACGACATCCTGCTGGGTGTGAACATCGATCACGTGGCGACGCTGCGCCAGGCGCGCGGCACTCGTTATCCCGATCCCATCCAGGCGGCCATCGAGTCTGAAACGGCTGGCGCCGACAGCATCACCCTGCACCTGCGCGAGGACCGGCGCCACATCCAGGAGCGGGATGTGGAAATGCTCAAGGACATTCTGCTCACCCGCATGAACCTGGAAATGGCGGTCACCGACGAGATGCTGGCCATAGCCGAGCGTATTCGCCCCGCCGATTGTTGCCTGGTGCCGGAGCGGCGCGAGGAACTCACCACCGAGGGCGGCCTGGATGTGGTCGCGCAGGCGGCCCGGATGCGGGACGCCTGCGCGCGCTTGGCAGTGGCGGGCATCCGGGTTTCCCTGTTCATCGATGCCGATTCTGCACAAGTGCGTGCGTCCGCGGAGGCGGGCGCGCCCTGCATCGAGATTCACACGGGCCACTATGCGGATGCTGCAACCGAAGAGGCCCGACAGGCGGAGTACCGGCGTATCGTTGCAGCCGCGGAACTGGGTATGGAATTGGGCCTGCAGGTCAATGCCGGTCATGGTCTCAATTACCAGAATGTCATGCCCATCGCCGCGCTGACCCAGGTGCGTGAGCTGAATATCGGTCATGCCATCGTGGCGCGTGCCCTGTTCACGGGCCTGCGCGAGTCGGTCGCGGAAATGAAACGGCTCATGGTCGAGGCGCGCCGGCACTCATGATCTACGGCATCGGCACCGACATCGTGCAGGTGTCCCGTATCCGGGATTGCCTCGAGCGTTTCGGTGAGCGATTTGCACGCCGCATCCTGGCGACGGTGGAATGGTCGCGCTATGAGCGTGCTGCGCATCCGGCCCATTTTCTGGCCAAGCGCTTCGCCGCCAAGGAGGCAGCCGCCAAGGCTCTGGGCACCGGCTTTCGGGATGGCCTGGGTCTGCGCGATTTCATTATCGTCAGTGATGTCCGCGGTCGCCCGGGGCTGGAATTTCAGGGCAGGGCACGTGAATTGCACGAAGAGCTCGGGATCGGTGAATGTTGCGTCAGTATTTCCGATGAACGGGAATACGCCGTGGCCTTCGTGACCCTGATGCGGCGCTGAATTTTTGCCACGGAATCCACGGAAAAACACGGAATCAATACATTCATAGGTTACTAAGGCGGTCATTGACAAAGCCTCATACCCCGCCGGCAGGGCGCCGTGAATACGTCCCTGTAGGCTTGACGGCCGCATCCCTGCGGCCGACACCTGCCGGCGGGGTATGAGGCTTTGTCTACGCAGGGTTTAGTAACCTGACAGTTGCAAAAAACCCTTTCGGGAAAGGCACCAAATCCCGATACCGGCAGGGTGAGGTGCTATTGTGGATCGAAATGCCGG
>JAIVHA010000245.1 GCA_020201295.1 Lysobacteraceae bacterium
CTCCACGCCTTCGCGAAAACTCGCCATGCGGAACCCGGGACACGGGTCACGGCCGGGTTTTTCCAGCTCGCCGAGGATATCCCGCACCGTGGGCTCGCCGAAGCGCTCGTCGGTGAAGTCGTTGGCCGCCAGCTTGCGCAGGAAGGCGCTGTCGCCGATCAGGCCACGAATATCCCGCGCCGTGCCGGCCAGGATGCGCTCCACCACCGGGTAGGCCTCGGGATGCACGGCGGAGGCATCGAGGGTATTGCGGCCGTTCATGATGCGCAGGAAGCCTGCCGCCTGCTCGAAGGCCTTGGGGCCCAGGCGTGGCACCTTGAGCAGGACCTTGCGTTCCGGGAAGGGGCCGTGTTCGTTGCGCCAGGCGACGATGTTTTCCGCCAGCCCGGTGTTGAGACCGGACACCCGCGCCAGCAGCGGCACCGAGGCGGTGTTCACATCCACGCCCACGGCGTTGACGCAATCCTCCACTACATGATCCAGAGTGCGCGCCAGTTGCACTTGGCTGACATCGTGCTGGTACTGGCCCACGCCGATGGCCTTGGGCTCGATCTTGACCAGCTCCGCCAGCGGGTCCTGCAGGCGCCGCGCAATGGACACCGCGCCGCGCAGGGATACGTCGAGTTCCGGGAATTCCCGCGCCGCCGACTCCGAGGCCGAATAGATCGAGGCGCCGGCCTCGGACACCAGCACATGGGTGAGTTTCAGCTGCGGGTGGCGCTGGCGCAGATCGCCCACCAGCTTCTCCGTCTCGCGCGAGGCGGTGCCGTTGCCGATGCTGACCAGGTCCACGCCGTGTTTGGCCGCCAGCCGCGCCAGGGTTTCGATGGCGGCATCCCACTGGTGTTTCGGCGCATGGGGATAGATGGTCGCGGTGTCTACCAACTGGCCGGTGGCGTCCACCACCGCCACCTTGACGCCGGTGCGGATGCCGGGGTCCAGGCCCATGGTGGCACGCTGGCCGGCGGGCGCAGCCAGCAGCAGGTCGTGAAGATTGCGGCCGAATACGCGGATGGCCTCCGCCTCGGCGGCCTCGCGCAGGCGCCGCTTCATCTCCAGGTCCACATGCAGGGACAGTTTCACGCGCCAGGTCCAGCGCACCGTATCGCGCAGCCAGGCATCCCCGGGGCGACCCTGGTCCCGGATGCCGAAACGGGCGGCAATCCGCTGCTCGCCGCGACTGCGCCCGGCCTTGGGCTCGCCCTGCTCATCCAGTTCATCCACCAGCACCTTGATCTCCAGGACACCTTCCGCCTGGCCGCGGAACATGGCCAGGGCACGGTGGGAGGGGATACCCTTGAGGGCCTCGCTGGCATCGAAGTAGTCGCGGAACTTGGCGCCTTCCTGCTCCTTGCCCGCCACCACCCGGGACCGCAGGCGCCCCTCCTCCCAGGCCAGCGCGCGCAACTCGCCCAGCAGATCCGCGTCGTCGGCGAACTGTTCCATGAGGATCTGGCGGGCACCGTCCAGGGCGGCCTTGGTATCGCCGATGCCCTGGTCGGGATTCAGGTAGGCGGCGGCCGCCTCTTCGGGCACCAGGCCGGGCTGTTCCAGAAGCGCCTGGGCCAGCGGCGCCAGGCCTGCCTCGCGGGCAATCTGCGCCTTGGTACGACGCTTCTGTACATAGGGCCGGTAGAGGTCCTCCAGCCGGGTCTTGGTGTCCGCGGCGTCGATGTCCGCTTGCAGGGCCTCGGTCAGCTTGCCCTGCTCCCCGATACTCCTGAGCACCACGGCGCGGCGTTCCTCCAGTTCGCGCAGGTAACCCAGGCGCTCCTCCAGGTTGCGCAACTGGGTATCGTCCAGGCCTCCCATAGCCTCCTTGCGGTAGCGGGAGATGAAGGGCACCGTGGCGCCCTCGTCCAGCAGGGCCACGGCGGCGGTCACTTGTTGCGGGGAAACGGCCAGTTCTTCGGCCAGGCGGGAAACAATCTGCTGCATGTGCTACTCCAACTTCAAAACCCGGTCACCCGGGGCGAGGCGCAGTATACCAATGCCACAGGGCATTTACCGGCCCCTTGTAGGAGCGGGCTCTGCCCGCGAACCGGCCTGCCACCGGCCCTTCGCGGGCAGAGCCCGCTCCTACAGGCACGCGGGCGGAACCCCCTGGCGGGCGGCAATGGGCACGGGCGTCAGAAGGCAAAATGTGGATAATAGGCACCCTTGGCCCGGATGGCGGGCCCGCCGACCGTTCCATTCGCAGGCAGAGGGTGTCGTATTGATGAAAAGCATGAACCGGAAATTGAGACTGCACGGGTTCAACAACCTTACCAAGACCCTGAGTTTCAATATCTACGACATCTGTTATGCCAAGACGCCCCAGCAGCGCGAGGAGTACATCGAGTACATCGACGAGGAATACAACGCCGAGCGGCTGACCAGCATCCTTACCGAGGTGACCGACATCATCGGCGCCAATATCCTCAACATCGCCCGCCAGGACTACAATCCCCAGGGCGCCAGCGTCACCATGCTGATCTCCGAGGAACCGATACTGAGCCACGACCAGCAGGAACTGGCCTATAACGACGAGGCCCCGGGGCCCCTGCCCGAGGACGTGGTGGCGCATCTGGACAAGAGCCACATCACCGTGCACACCTACCCGGAGAGCCACCCGGACAACGGCATCAGCAGCTTCCGCGCCGATATCGACGTGTCCACCTGCGGCCGCATCTCACCGCTGAAGGCCCTCAACTACCTGATCCACAGCTTCGACTCGGATATCGTCATCATGGATTACCGGGTACGCGGCTTCACCCGGGACGTGAAGGGCAAGAAGCACTACATCGACCACAAGATCAACTCCATCCAGAATTTCATCTCCCGTGACACGCGCCGCCATTATGAAATGATCGACGTCAACGTGTACCAGGAGAACATCTTTCACACCAAGATGATGCTGAAGGAACTCGATCTGGACAATTATCTGTTCGGGGCCGAGGAGAAGGACCTGAAGCCGGCGGAAAAGAAACAGATCAAGCGACGCCTGAAGCGCGAGATGCTGGAGATCTTCTACGCCCAGAACCTGACCAAGATGCCGGAGTAAGGCGGTTGTCGGACTGAGGTCCGACCTACAGGGTGGCACGTACAAGAATGGGTTTTTGTAGGTCGGGCTTCAGCCCGACGGGGTTGGTGGTGTTCTGGCTATTGTCGGACTGAAGTCCGACCTACAGTCCGACAACCGCCTTATCCAGGCCGCGGCGCGCATACACCACCTCGGGCAGTTCCGGCCCGTTGCTGGCCGAGATCACGAAGGTCATGCGCCCGGGCTCGGAGGGCACCTGGTCCATCCAGGCATCCACGCGGGAAAACTCCGTCTCCAGGGCCTTCATCATGCTCTTGACCAGACGCGGGTCGGGAAAGCCGTCCAGCACATTCAGCAGGTAGAGTCCGTCGGGGGCCAGGCGCTCACGAACCAGGCGCACGTACTCGCGCGTCACCAGGTGGTAGGGAATGGAGATATCGTGGAAGGCATCGGCGACGATGACATCGTACTGTTCCCCCTCCAGGCGCTGAAGCGCGATGCGGGCATCCTGGTGGATCACCCGCATGCCGCCGGTATCGAGGAACAGCTCGGCCTCACCGACACGGGTCACCAGGGGATCCAGCTCGGCCACCGTCACGTGCGCATCAGGGGTGCGCACGCGCACCGAGCGCGGCAGGGTGTACGCGCCGCCGCCGGCGAAAAACCAGCGCAGTGACTCGCTCCGCTGTGGCCCGAAATACTGCAGGGCCAGTTCATCCATCAGCTGCACATAGGGGGCCAGCAGCAGACCCGGGTCCGATATGTGGTTGGTGCCGTGCACCAGGTGGTCGAGCACCAGGCTGCGGGTGCCGCCGAAGGGATGGGTACCCGTATCGTCCACCACGCGGATGCAGAAGTAGTTGCTCTCCCGGTCACAGGGATTGGAAAAGCCCTGGCGCGCGTAGGTAAGCCCCACCAGTACCAGGGCCGCCACCAGGATGGCCACTGGTGTCAGGCGCGAGGCGCGGCGCAGGAAGGGGGCGGCCAGCAGGAACAGGCCCACGGCGGTACCGATGATGACGACACGGGTGCCGTAGAACTGGATCAGCCAGTAGCCGGTGATAAAGGTGCCCAGGATACTGCCCAGGGCCGCCAGGGCGTGCATGCGCCCGACGATATGGCCGGTACGCCGGTCCAGCGCCAGTGCCAGGGTGGTGAGCAGGGGCGTGACCACCCCGAGCAGCACACCGGGAATGAAGAACAGCGCCAGGACATAGAAGAAACTCGCCCCCAGCAGGGTCATCTCGCGGGCCTCGATGAGGGGCGCCACCAGGGTCAGCAGCAGCAGGATCCCCAGGCTGAACAGCCCGCCCAGGGCCAGGGTCACCCCCGCCGCCACCTCGCCGGCACCACGGTCCGCCCAGACCCCGCCCAGCCAGTTGCCCAGCGACAGGCCGGCGAGGATGACACCGATGATGGACGTCCAGGTGTAGAGGGAAACCCCCACGTAGGGTGCGATCAGGCGACCCGCCACGATCTCCAGTACCAATAGAAAGGCCGAACTGATAAAGATGGTAATGCCGTACCAGGTGACGCGCAGGCGATCGGACACGGGGTACTCCGCTGTGAATCCAGAAGGGGGATCATACCCAAGGGATCATGGGCGGCCAAATGGCTGTGTGCCACCCTACTCCCGCACCCGGAACCAGCCCGTCAGGCTGCGCCGCTCCCGTTGGGTGGGCAACACCTCATGATGGAAGCGGTCGCTCAGGAAACAGGCCAGGGTACCGCCCTGCGGGGCGATGTCGCGGTACTCGCCTTCCCCGGCCGCCGCCAGGTACAGGCGCAGCGCCCCGCCGTCGCCCGGTCCCCATGCGGGGTTCAGGTAGAGGATGACCGAAACCTTGCGGTGAGTCGCACCGCGGAACTGGTCCAGGTGCTTGCGGTAGAAGCTGCCGGGGGGATACAGAGCCATGTGCCCCTCGAAGCGGAACAGCCCCAGGTACAGGTGCCGGTTGATGGCCAGACGCAGGGATTCCAGGGTGGCGAAATAAGCACGTTGGGCCGCGGTCTCGGGCGCCTCGCCCAGCCAGTGCACCTGGTCGTTGCGAATGTCCGGGCGCAGCTGCAGCGCCATGC
>JAIVHA010000246.1 GCA_020201295.1 Lysobacteraceae bacterium
GCGTGGATGGCTGGCGCGCGGTCAAGGCCGCCGACCAGGCATGCTATCTCGCCAAGCGGGAAGGCAAGAACCGGGTACGCCTGTCGGCCTGAAAGGATTCCCCGGCTATTCCGGCCGCATGTGCGGGAACAGCAACACGTCGCGAATGGACGGGGAATCGGTAAACAGCATCACCAGGCGGTCGATGCCGATGCCCTCGCCGGCGGTGGGCGGCATGCCGTGTTCCAGGGCGCGCACATAGTCGGCGTCGTAATGCATGGCCTCCTCGTCACCCGCCTCTTTCTCTTCCACCTGTCTGCGGAAGCGTTCCGCCTGGTCCTCGGCGTCGTTCAGCTCCGAGAAGCCGTTGGCGATCTCGCGGCCACCGATAAAAAACTCGAAGCGGTCGGTGACGGAAGGATCCCGGTCGTTACGGCGCGCCAGTGGCGACACCTCGGTGGGATAGGCGGTAATGAAGGTGGGATTCTTGAGCAGATGCTCGGCGGTCTTCTCGAAAATCTCGATGTGGATCTTGCCCAGACCATAGCTGTCCTTGACCTGGATGCCCAGACCTTCCGCCAGGGCGCGCGTCGCGGACAGATCCTCCAGCTGGTCGGCATGGACACCGGTATTGAAGCGCAGGATGGCTTCCTTCACCGTCATGCGCGCGAAGGGCTGGCCGAAGTCATAGACCTCGCCCTGGTAGCTGACCCGGGTGTCGCCCAGGATTTCCAGGGCCAGGCCGCGCAACAGCTCCTCGGTCAGGTCCATCAGGTCGTTGTAGTCGGCATAGGCCTGGTAGAACTCCAGCATGGTGAATTCGGGATTGTGACGCGTGGACAGTCCCTCGTTGCGGAAATTGCGGTTGATCTCGTAGACCCGTTCGAAACCGCCCACCACCAAGCGCTTGAGGTACAGCTCCGGCGCGATGCGCAGGAACAGGTCCATGTCCAGGGCGTTGTGAAAGGTGACGAAGGGACGCGCCGCCGCGCCACCGGGGATCACCTGCATCATGGGGGTTTCCACCTCGAGGAAGTCACGCTCGTTGAGGAAATTACGGATGAACTGCACCATGCGCGTGCGCGTGGCGAAGGTCTTGCGCGATACCTCGTTCATGATCAGGTCGACATAACGCTGGCGATAGCGGGTTTCCTGGTCACTCAGTCCATGGAATTTCTCCGGCAGCGGGCGCAGGGACTTGGTGAGCAGGCGCAGGCTGTCCACCTGCACCGACAGCTCGCCGGTCCTGGTCTTGAACATCACCCCCTCGGCGCCGACGATGTCGCCGATATCCCAGCCCTTGAACTGCTGGTATACCCCTTCCGGCAGGGCATCGCGCTGCAGGAACAGCTGGATGCGCCCGGACATGTCCTGGAGGGTGGTGAAACTGGCCTTGCCCATCACCCGTTTGGCCATCATGCGCCCGGCCACCGCCACCCGGCGCGGATTAGCGGCGAGGAATTCCGCATCCTTCTCGTCGTATTCGGCATGCAGCTCGCCGGCGGTGACATTGCGACGGAAATCATTGGGGAAGGGAATGTCCGTAGCCAGGCGCAGTTCCCGCAGCTTCTCGCGGCGTTGGGCAATGAGTTTGTTTTCGTCCAATTGTTGTTCTTCACTCATGATCTTGTCTTCTGAGGTATTTGAAAAAGCCCGAACCATGCAGTACGTCCCCTCTCCCCCGCAACGGGGGAGAGGGGGTTTAGATCACAGCCCGCTCTTCAGGCTGGCCTCGATGAATGGGTCCAGGTCGCCGTCCAGCACCGCCTGGGTATTGCCCGTCTCCACCCCGGTGCGCAGGTCCTTGATGCGTGACTGGTCCAGCACGTAGGAGCGGATCTGGCTGCCCCAACCGACGTCCGCCTTGCTGTCCTCCAGGGTCTGCTGCTCGGCGCGGCGCTTCTGCATCTCCATCTCGTACAGCTTGGACTTCAGCTGGCTCATTGCGGTGGCGCGGTTCTTGTGCTGGGAGCGGTCGCTCTGGCACGCCACCACGATGCCGCTGGGAGTATGGGTGATGCGAATGGCGGTTTCGGTACGCAGCCAGCCATAGGCATAGGCGCCTTCGATGCGTACCGTGGCGCTCTTGATGCCGGCCACCTCGGCCTCGGAGGCCTCGATGATTTCGGTCTTGAAGCCACGCCGTTCCGCCCAGCGCAGGTACATGCGCAGGAGTATGTCGGCCCAGTCCTGGGCCTCGGTGCCACCGGCGCCGGCCTGGATGTCGAGGAAGGCATTGGCGGCATCCATTTCACCGGAGAACATGCGCTGGAATTCCAGTGTTTCCACCTCGCGCTCCATGCGTTCCAGGTCCTTGACCACGGATTGCAGGGTGTCCTCGTCCTGCTCCTCGGCGGCCATGGCCAGCAGCTCGGCGGCATCGCGCAAACCACCATCCATGCGGCTCAGGGTCTCCACCACCTCTTCCAGCCGGGCCCGCTCGCGACCCAGTTCCTGGGCGCGTTCGGGATCATTCCAGATGGCGGGGTCTTCCAGCTCGCGGCAGACTTCGATCAGGCGTTCCTGCTTGGTATCGAAGTCAAAGATACCCCCTAAGAGACGCGGCGCGCTCCTGCAGGTCATTTATGCGGTTCTGGATGGGATTGATTTCGAGCATGGCGTGTTTCTGAGATGGGGTCCTGGACACGCCCGCCATCATACTCGTGCGCCCAGGCTTGTGCCAGCGCCAGCAGGAATCTTTTGCACGCAAGTTCAATCGCTTAACAGGAGGTCTGTTATACGGCACCGCGATGGTGTTTCAAAAGAGCGCCCCTCACACCCTATGTACGCCACTCCGTACCGGCAGTCGATCCGTCGATATGGTTAACAGTTTTTGAGAAGGTAAGGTCGATTGAGCCGCTTAATATATTATGAATCTCTAACTGATTAATTTTTAATCGAAAATATGGTCTTTCCTACTGTAATGAATCAGTTTTCATGTGCACCAAGGCCTGCTTCCGCGCCCCAAGCAGCACCGGGATGAGGGATGAATCGCTACTGGCAGCACGGCGATCTGTCGTAAATTGTTACACTTTTGTGGAAAGAGCCAGCATTGCCGCGCGTGGTATGGATTAACATGTTGTTAAAATTGAATATTTTAATTATGGCGTAATTATTGCATCGGCTGCTGCCCACGGAGAAGCCGATCCCCATTCTCGCGGTTTGGACCGCCAACAACAGATTTGGAAGAGTACTTTAAAATGGTTTTATTACGTTTTGTAAAATATGGTTATTTTGTCCTGGCACTCCTGCTGTCAATCGGGGTGCAGGCAAGTCCCGTATACCCCAACGCACCAAACGCCCTGCTCGAGAACCCTGTCGACCTGGATGAAATTTGGTTCGGCCCTGATTCCCACTCGCGCTGGACCACCACCAGCAACACCGGGCCCTTTTCACTGTTTACGTCGAACAGCAGCGCTGTAATGCCGAGTATGACCCTGGTCGCCCGATCCGTGCCCAGGACGACAATCCTGTTCCCTGAAAAACCGCATGCCCAATTCAGCCTGCCGGGCTGGCGGGTTACCGATTGGGAACGCAACGGCAGTCACCTGTCGACCTGGGAAAGCATCACGGGCGGCGAACCGCGGGATTATTACGACCTGGTCATTCTGGTCAAGCCTGTGCATTTCACAGGCATTCCTGCCTCGCAGGAAGTACCGGTTCCCGCCGCCCTGTGGCTGCTCGGTTCGGGCCTGCTGGCCCTGTTCGGCCTGGCGCGTCGTCGCTCCTAGCCCCCGCGTTCCACCAACTCCACCCGTAACTGGGTGGAGCGCACCCCGCGAAATTCATTTACATCCAGCCGGTAGGCCAGGCGTACCCGTTCGCCACGGCCGAGATCGGCATGTTCCGCCTGGAAGAAGGCGATGGCCTCCAGGGGCTTTCCACCTCCTTCCGGTCGCACCCGCAGCTTGAGATGGCGTTCGCCGACGATGCGCTGTTCCAGCACCTCGAAGCGGCCATCGAATAGTGGTTCGGGAAAGCCCTGTCCCCAAGGCCCGGCATTGCGCAGGGTCTCCGCCAGTTCCAGGTCCAGGTCCGCCTCGTCCAGTTCACCATCGCTGTGCAGTACCCCATGCAGGTCGTCTTCGTTCAGGTGGCGAGCCACCTCGTCGGCGAAGGCTGCCTGGAAATCACTGAAGTGTTTCAGGGGCAGGGACAGGCCGGCGGCCATGGCATGCCCCCCGAACTTGCGGATCATGTCGGGATGACGGGCGGCCACGGCATCCAGCACATCGCGGATATGCACCCCGGGCACAGAGCGGGCCGAACCCTTGATGTCGCCCTCGCCCGCTGCCGCGAAGACAATCACCGGACGATGCACCTGGTCCTTGATGCGGGAAGCGAGGATACCGATTACGCCCTGGTGCCAATCGGGGTCATACAGGCACAGGCCCATGGGCAGGCGGTCTTCGTCGAGGCTGAGGCGTTCCAGGGTCGCAAGCGCCTGTGCTTGCATGTCCGCCTCGATCTCGCGCCGCTCACGGTTGAGATCATCCAGTTCCCGGGCCATGCGCAGCGCCTCGGCGGGGTCGTCGGTCAACAGGCATTCGATGCCATGGGCCATGTCCACCAGGCGTCCGGCGGCATTGAGGCGCGGGCCCACCACAAAGCCCAGGTCGCCGGCCACCAGGCGCGCCGGGTTGCGTCCGCCCACCTCGATGAGGGCCCGGATACCGGGTACGCACTGGCCGGCACGGATGCGCGCCAGACCCTGCTGCACCAGGATGCGGTTGTTGCGATCCAGGGGCACCACGTCGGCCACCGTGCCCAGGGCCACCAGGTCCAGCAGTTGTGCCAGGTTGGGTTCCGTCAGTTTCTGTCGGGCGAACCAGCCCTGTTCCCGCAGCCGCGCGCGCAATGCCAGCAGCACGTAGAAGGCCACACCCACGCCCGCGAGTGACTTGCTGGGAAAGGGATCACCCGGCAGGTTGGGGTTGACCAGGGCGTCGGCGGCAGGCAATTGCGCACAAACGGTTGGGTACCAGGTAATCCAGATGGTTCGCACCGAGCAGGCGCAGGCCACGCATGCACAGGGCGGTACTGGTGGCGCCATCGGCATCGAAGTCGCCGATGACCAGGATGTTCCACTGTTCCCGCAGTGCTTCCTCCAACAGGTCCAGGGCCGCGGGTAGCCCGCCAAGCAGTTCCGGCGGATGCAGGCCCTGCAGGCTGGTTTCCAGTTCCATCGGCGTGGCGACCTGGCGCGCGGCATAGATCCGCCCCAGCACGGGATGCAGATCGGGAAAGCGTCGCGCCGCCTCCGGGTCGATGGGACGGCGCATGATGCGATGGCTCATGTGGTCTGCCTGTACTTGGGTAGGATCGTAGGAGCGGCCTCTGGCCGCGAACATGGTTGGCAAGCAAATTCGCGGCCAAAGGCCGCTCCTACGCATTTGGTCATGAGGCCAGGTAATGCTGCAGGGGCCGCGGCCGGCGCAGGCGTTGCCACCAGCGTGGCGGACTGATCCGGTAGGCCGCGGCGGGCGGAGCCTGTAGTACAAAATCCTGCAGCCGGCCCTGGGCGCGCAACCCTTGCAAGGGCTGCCACCATTGCCGCTCCAGTTCCTGATGCCGTTCCGCCCACTCCTGCGTATCGCCATACTGCTGCGCCTGGCGGCAGGCATTCAGCACCATCAGTCCGGGGCCTCGTGCCAGCGCGGCGGGCAGCCAGTCCACCAGCGTGTCGTTCGTATCGTACAGCGGCACGCCGGCGGCTTGCGCCAGCGCCCGGGTCAGCGGGTCGTCACTGCACACCCAGGTATCCTGCGCCTGCAATGAAGCCGGCATCCGTCCCCCACCCCAGAGCCACAGGCTGTTGATGGCGGGCCTTCCCTGCTCCGCGCGCCGCTCGTTCGCGGCATGGGCATGGAACAGCATCTGGATTTCGTTCAAGCGCGCATGCCAGGGAGCGGCATCCTCACCCCGCGGCAGATGGCGGTCGATATCCCGGCCGATGACATCGGACAGCGGCGTGTTGGACAGGCGCGGCGCCTGCGCCAGGCGCAGGTACCAGCGGTTCGGAGCGGGCGTGTACAACCGCAGCCCATCGGGCTGATAGAGTGCATTGAAACTCTCCGCCAGGGCATCGGCCTCCTCCTGACGAATCGCCAGGGCCTCGGGCCCGAACAGGACCAGGCGGCTGCGGTCGGCGCGCAAATGCACGGGGTCGGCGCGCAGCCAGTAGCCCTGTCCGGCTTCCTCCAATTCCAGTTCCGCCAGCAACGGCGCCAGCGGCCAGTCGCACTCCGGATCACGGGTGATGCCGAAGCGGTTGCATAGCCAGGCATCCGGGTCCGGTGCGCCCGGCATTGCCTTTGCGTTCCGTAACAGGCGCAGCAGTGCGGGCGGAGCGGGCATTGGCTCCCCGTCGCCGGGAAAGGGACCCAACAGGCCGGGCACCACCAGGGTGAGTTGTGACGACACCATGAACAACTCCCCTTTTGCTCTTCCCCGAATGGCACTGACTCAGGCCATCAATGCCCGTCATTGCGAGGATGTCTTGGCCCGAAGGGATTCTATGAACCAGAGTGACGCGGCAATCACCAACTGCCTGATTCTGCGTTACGGGATTGCCACGCTTCGCTCGCAATGACGGTCAAATCAATGCCATTCGTGTAGGGCCTATTTCATATTGCCGAGGATGGCGGCCATGACCGGCTCCAGCGCGGCATCGATGGTGACCACTCCACCCTGACTCTGGGCGATGGCGGTGTCCGGATCCTTGAGGCCGTTGCCGGTCAGGGTGCAGACCACGGAGCTGCCCTCGGGGATCTTGCCGTTCTTGATGTCGCGCAAAGCCCCGGCCAGGGAGGCGGCGGACGCCGGTTCGCAGAACACCCCTTCCTTGCGCGCCAGCAATTTCTGCGCGGCGAGGATTTCCTCGTCACTACATTCGTCGAACCAGCCGCCAGATTCCTCGCGCACCTTCCAGGCCTGGTCCCAGGACTGGGGGTGGCCGATGCGGATGGCGGTGGCGACCGTGTCGGGATCGTCCACCATGTGACCACGCATGAAGGGCGCGGAACCGGCCGCCTGGTAACCCACCATCTTCGGGCGGTTGCCGACAATGGCGCCACCGGCGTAGGTGCAGTGGCCATTGCAGAAGGTACAGGCCTCGGTGACATGGTCGCCGGAGGCGGCGGAGTACTCGCAATAGCCGATCCAGTGCGCGGTGATATTGCCGGCATTGCCGACCGGCAGGCAGTGATAGTCGGGGGCGCGGCCC
>JAIVHA010000003.1 GCA_020201295.1 Lysobacteraceae bacterium
GGGCTGGAGCTGCCCGTGGAGCCGGTGCGCGGCCAGATGCTGCTGTTCCGCGCCAGCCCGCAACTGCTGCGCCACATCAACCTTTACCAGGGCCGCTATGTCATCCCCCGCCGCGACGGCCGCATCCTGGTGGGCAGCACCCTGGAGCGGGTGGGTTTCGACAAGTCCATCACCGGGTCCGCCCACGCGGACCTGCGCCAGGTGGCCCTGCAACTGGTGCCGGCCCTGGCCGACTGCCCGCTGGAACAGCACTGGGCCGGCCTGCGGCCCGGTTCCCCCAGCGGCATCCCCTGCATCGGTCCCCATCCCCATTGCGAAGGGCTATATCTCAACGTGGGGCACTATCGGAACGGGGTGGTGCTGGGCCCGGCCTCGGTGCGCCTGCTGGTGGACCAGCTGTCGGGTCGCGCGAGTTTTACGGAGGCAAGCCCCTACCGCTTTGAAAACTCGATGATAAAAATCAAATAATCCCGCATCTGGACTTTGTCTAATCCGCGGGCGTATACTGGCTCCATGGTAAAAACCGTATCCACACAGATGCTTAGCAGCGAGGAACTGGGCCAGCGTCTGGACGAGCACGGGATCCTGCCTACCCAGCAGCGCCTGCAGCTCGCCGACGTGCTGTTCTCCGCCCATCGCCATCTGTCCGCCGACCAGGTGCTCAGCGAGGCCACCGCGCGCGGCTATTCGGTTTCCAAGGCCACGGTGTACAACACCCTGGGCCTGTTCGCCCGCAAGGGCCTGATCCGCGAGGTCATCGTCGACCCCAACCGGGTGTTCTACGATCCCAACACCGGTCCCCACCACCACTTCTACAACCTGGATACGGGCGAGCTCATCGACCTGGATCCGGAACGGCTGTCCATCGACAGCCTGCCGCCCCTGCCCGCCGGCACCGTGGCCGAGGGCGTGGACGTCATCATCCGCGTGCGCAACCAGTAGTCCGGTTGTCTCGCCACCCCCCTTTATCTATACTCGCCCCTCTTTTGCCGGAGTAGCTCAGTCGGTAGAGCAACTGATTCGTAATCAGTAGGTCGGAGGTTCGATTCCTCTCTCCGGCACCATGTATTCAAGAGGTAATGAGAGCCCGCCATGTGTGGGCTTTTTTGTGCAGTGAACTTTCCATTGATCATTGTCAAAAGGGATATTTTTGCTCAAGTAAACCCCTTCCGGTGCCGATCACCGATGATGGAGCCTAGTTCCAGCACCATGGGCTGATCGCCCGAGTTTACCGTTGCTCTCAAGGAAGGTCATGAAGCAACCAAATCGCCCACAGTTCAAGCAGTTCGCCGAGACGGTGCGGATGGATGACCTGTCACTGTCCGAACCCGCCGGGGCGGGAGAACCCCGTACCCCCCGCCTGTCGCCACGAGTCCCCATTGCCCTGAAGTTGGCACTTGCCTTCATTGTGCTCATTGCCAGCGGTATGATTACGCTCGGGTTCCTCGCCGGGAAATCGCAAACCGAACTGCTCGAAGCGCAGATGGACAAATTTGGCAGTACCCTGATCCAGCAAATGGCCGAACAGAGCCGCGAGCCGCAATTGGCCGGGGATCTGCTGAATCTGGAATTGATCGTCAACAATCTCATCCAGGACAGTAATATCGAGGGTGCCGCGATCTTTTCCGAGGAGCGGCTGCCGATGGTGCAGACGGGGGCGATCCCACCCGTCGGCAGTGTGCTGGCGGCCCATTCGAACGGCAGTACGTCTACTAAATTCCGCTTCCCTGCCATCGAACCAGGCCTGGAAGACCGTCGTTTGATCGCCTATGTTTCCCCTGTGGTCTTTCGTGATATCACCGTCGGTTATGTGTTGCTCAGCTTCGACTACTCCCTGATCCGCAAGGCCAAGCAAGAGACTGTTGCGACAGTAGCCACCACCATTGCCCTTATGCTGCTGCTGACCATCGTGGTGTCCATCTACCTGGGCCGCCGCTTCACTCGCCCAATCCGGGACCTGGTGATGGCGTGCGAAGCCTACTCCAAAGGCCGCTTCGACTATCGTATTCAGACTACCCGCAAGGACGAGATGGGTGTCCTGATGGACTCGCTCAACAATATGGGCGAAGGCCTGCAGCGCATGGAAAAGGTGGAGCAGGTTTTCTCGTGCTATGTTTCGCCACAGGTGGCGAAACGTGCCATCGCCGTGCTGAATGCGCGCCAATCATTGCAGCTGGGAGGCCAGCATGTGGAGGCCAGTGTGCTGTTCGCCGATATCGTGGGTTTCACCAGCCTTTCGGAAAACCTGGCTCCGCAAGAGGTCAGCACTCTGCTCAATCACTATTTCAGTAATATCGCCCGTGCTGTCCACTTCTGTCATGGCCATATCGACAAGTATATGGGTGACTGCGCAATGATCGTTTTCGGCGTGCCTGAGGCCGATGAGGCGCACAGCTACAATGCGTTGGCATGTGCCTGGATGATCCTCGAGCTGGTGCGCCAGATGAATATTCAGCAAACAGCCGACCGGCAGATGCCGGTGGAATTCCGTATCGGGATAAACAGCGGGACGATGCTGGCCGGGAATATGGGTTCGACCGAGCGCATGGAATATACCGTGGTTGGTGATGCGGTCAACCTCGCCTCACGCCTTTCCCATGCGGGTGAACCGGGTCAGGCCATTCTCACTGAAGAGATGCTCGGCAGGGCCGGTCTGCGTCAACGTGTCGACACCGTTCACCACGGCAAGATCAAGCTGCGCGGTAAACGGGAACCGGTCTCTATATTCCACCTGGTTGATGTACGCGATCCCTTCCGCGCGCGAATGCTCGAAGAAATCCGGTGTATCCTCGAGCGCAAAGAGACTCATGTGGCATGACTAAATTCCTCGCGCCTCTGCTTGTACTGTTGATCAGCGCCTGTGCGAATCTGCCTATGAAGCACAATGTCGACGAGGTCGATTTGCTCGTGACCAACCAGCAATATGGTCGTGCCCTGGATATACTGGCGCGCATCGATCCCAAGGCGCCTGATTATAGCGAAATGGCCGAATTGCGACGGCATGTCGAGGCCCTCGCGGCCAGCTACGAACAGACCATACGCGCCCAGACACGCCAGGACGTGGAAGCAGGTAACTGGAAGGCGGCCCTGGATCTCTTCGATGAAGCCCTGGCACGCCTGCCACAAAGTGTGGTGCTGCGCGATGGGCTGGCACAACTGCATCAGCAGCAGAATCAGGAACTGGAGCGGCTGGATACCGAACGACTACTGGCCCAAGGCAACTGGCTGAAGAATACGCTGCCCACCTATCGGCAGATAGCCCAGGTGGACCCGCGCAGCCGTGCCGCCAGCCAGCAGCTGGACCGGATCCAGCAGCAGGCAGTGGAGATAGCCAAGCAATTGGCGCAAATCGGCAACCGGGCATTGGCGAATGACGACCTGGATACTGCCAGCCAGACACTGCTATTGGCCCGCGAGTTGAGTGATGCCCCGGCAATCAGCGACAGTGTCGATAAGCTCCAGCAACAATTGAATGCCCGCAGCGCCGAGCAGGAACAACGAATCAGCAAGCGTCGCCAGCAGGCACAAGTAGCCGAACGTGCGCGCCAGCGGGAAGTCAGCCAATACCACGACAAGTACATGGCTGCCCGCGCCGACAAGAACTATCTGGCGGCACGCGAACAGCTGCGCCAACTACGTCGCCTGGACCCCAAAAACCCGGCGTGGCAACAGGAGCAAGAAACCCTCGATGCAATAATCACTGCCCGCACCGAGCAACTTTTCAAAGAGGGAATCAATGCCTATAGCCACGGGCAATACGAAAAGGCCGCTGAATCCTGGCGTAAAACCCTGGGCCTGGATCCCGACCATAAACTGGCCAAGGACAATCTGGAACGGGCCGAGCGGGTGCTGGAACGTATCCGGACGCTGCAGCAGGGGCAGGGCGACGGGGAATGACGGTTAAATCAGGGCTTCCTTAAGAGGGATCGAGGGGATCGAGTGGTCAGAGTACTTGAAATCCAATCCCTACCGATCCTTCCTTGTGCCCGCCGGTTTGCTGGGTGCCGTTCTGGAGAGTGCCGCGACCATGCGCGTCTGCCAGCCGGGACCGCTGGCCTTCCAGCGCGCCAGGACCTCGGGCGGGATGCGCAGGCTGATCGATACCTTGGCGTCAGGCGACCTGGGGCGACCGCGCGGCTTCAAAAACTGTTCCGCTATTTCCTTGCCAAGGATTTCCGGCAAGACCTCCCGCGCGGGACGGGCGCGATCGAAGTCTTCGTCCGTCAATTCACGAACTTCGCCGTCTTCATCCGTCAATGGTTTTTGCTTTGCCATACTTTCTCGCTTCTCTGGCATTGGCTTTCCGGAAACTGATAACCCGAACTCCAGTGGCAGTAGGGGTGAAACACATCACATGCAGACGACCATCCAGATACCCCACGGCCACTAAACGCCGCTCAGGGTAGTTATGGCGCAGATCTTCGATAAATTCGGCGCCATCCCTATCGAAATCCGCTGCGCGCATGAATGAAAGGCCGCGCGTGGCGACATTCCGCCCATCCTTGGCGGGATCGAAACTGATGTCCATGCATGAAATCTATATATGTATATACAATAAATCAAGCTTGACCAGGCCGGCATCGGATTTCGCGGTGCGGCATATCCCGGTCCAGAATAAAAAACTATCGTACGTGATAACTATAGACTTCCATCTTCCTTCCAGTCTTATATTAATCACGTACGGTATTAATTCTTTACATGCGGCCACTCAAGGCAGTAATATTTCCCGTACGGTAACTTTCTTGGGCCTCAACCATGAAGCAGGGCGACATCCCGTACGGAACGATCCAGACCGTCGAAGCGCTTGGTCAGCTGGCACGCGCCCACCGCAAACAGCGCAAGCTGACCCTGGACACGGTGTCCGGCCTCGGTAATCTCAGCCCGCGTTTCCTGTCGGAGTTCGAGCGCGGCAAGGAGACGGCCGAGATCGGCAAGGTCCTGAAGGCCTTGCGCACCCTGGGTCTCGAGGTCATCGTCCAGCCGCGCGGGCAGGCGGGGCGTCGCCAGGGTGATGGGGATACCCCGTGAGCGATCCCGGCCGCCTGAATCTTTGGCATGAGCAACGCCTGGTCGGATGGCTCTGGCGCAACCCGGTCGGCGCCATCGGTTTTACCTACCATCCCGATTGGCTCGCGGATGGCTTTGCGGTTTCCCGTTCGTTGCCGCTGGGGGGCCGGGAATTCCCCCCCGAGGAGGGGGCCGTCCTTCGCCCAATGTTACCGCCTGCTACAGGAAGCCTCCAGCGAGCCAGCCCTGGATGGGCGGCTGTTGCTGCGCTGGCAGATCTTCAATGTACTGGCGGGCAATTCGGATGGCCATGCCAAGAACCTTTCCCTGCTTCACTCGCCCAAGGATGAAACCCGCCTGGCGCCTTTCTATGATCTGGTGTGTACCCGTGCCATCGAGCGGATCGACTTCCATTTAGCCTTCGAGGTCGGCGGCCAGCGTAATCCCAATGCCATCACGCGGGAGCATTGGGAGGAACTCGGCAGGCGTTGCGACCTGCGTGCGCAGTTTGTCGTGAACCTGGTACGGGAAATGGCCGATGACTTGCAACAGCGGATAGGGTTGGAGCGGGAAGCATTTGAGCGCCTGTATGGCCCCTACCCGGCGCTACAACGTATCGAGAAGGTGGTACTGCAGCAGTGCCGGCGAGCGATGAAACGGTAGCGAGAGGGTTTCGCCTCCCGTTTTCTACAACACGCTCAGACCGATCGGAAAAATCAATGGCTTGAGATTTCGATCTTCGCGGGATTCTGGATTCGGGGAAACGCAAAAATTGTTATCATGTGCGCAGTACCCCAAACCACGACAGGACGACGGGATGGACAATACGACGAAAAGCGCTTCGGGAATGCCGGCCTGGGCGAAGATCCTGATCACCATGGTGGTCGTCGTCGCGGCCGGCGCCTTGATGCTCTCGCAATTGCCGCGGGGTGTGTTTCCGACTGATCTGTCGCACATCGGCCAGGGAACCCCGGCCCTGGTGGTGGCGCGGGACATCAACTACCTGGCCGGTGCCGAGGTCATGGACCTTCTCAACGGCATGCGACCCGAATACGGCGACCGGGTGGAGTTTCTGGTCGCGCACCTGGGACAGCCGGAAGGTCAGGCCTTTGCCCGCCGCCATGCCATGCGGGATGGCACCCTGGTGCTCCTGGCGGGTGACGGGTCCCGGCTTGCCCGCTTGCAGGCGCCACAGACCACGGATGAAGTGCGCCAGGCACTGCTTGCGGCCGGCATTCACTAGGAGCCTGGCCGACTGCGGCATTTCCCCTGTTAGTGCGTGAGATGCCACATCCGCTGTCCCCGCGCACAGCAGGCGGGGTGCTCCAACCGATTGAAATACAATTGAACATGCTCTCTGGTCCAATGCTTGCTATGGGCATTACGGGAACCGCACGGCCGTGGAGGCGGAGGACCTGCGGGCGCTGCGGCCGGCCACCAGCGACACGGCCAGCCTGCTGCGTTATGTGCCGGGCGTCAGCCTGTATGGTGCCGGCGGCGTGTCCAGCCTGCCCGCCATACGCGGCCTGGCCGATGACCGACTGCGCATCAAGGTCGATGGCATGGACCTGGTCTCCGCCTGCGGCAATCACATGAACCCGCCGCTCTCCTATATCGATCCGACCAGCGTGGAGTCCATCGAGGTGTTTGCCGGCATTGCGCCGGTCAGTTCCGGCGGCGACAGCATCGGCGGCACCATCCTGGTGAAATCCACCCCGCCGGAATTCGCCCGGCCGGGCGAAGGCACCCTGCGCAAGGGGGAGGTGGGGGCCTTCTATCGCAGCAACGGGGGCGCCTTTGGGGGACACCTGGCGGCCACGCTGGCCACGGAAACCCTGAGCCTGAATTACCATGGCGCCCATGCGCAATCGGATAACTACAAGGCCGGCGAGGACTTCAAGCCGGCGGGGTTGGCCGCGGCGGGACGCGGCTGGCTGGCGGGCGACGAGGTCGGCTCCACCCTGTACAAGTCCACCAACCAGTCCCTCAGCCTGGGGCTGAAGCGGGATATCCACCTGCTCGAGTTCAAGGTCGGGGTGCAGGACATCCCCTACCAGGGCTGGCCGAACCAGCGCATGGACATGACCCGCAACGACAGCACCCAGCTCAACCTGCGCTACGAAGGAGACTACGACTGGGGCACGCTGGAGGCGCGCGCCTACAGCGAACAGACGCGCCATGCCATGCAGTTCCACGATGACAAGCTGTTCTGGTACGGTTCCAACAGCGGCGCACCCTTTCCCGATGGCGAGCCCTGCGAGCCCAGTCCCGGCATGAACGGCTGCGCCGCCGGCATGCCCATGGATACGGACGGGGACAACCGGGGCGCGCGGGTACAGGGCGAGATCCCGGTGTCCGAGCGGGACCGACGCCACCGCCTTCAATGCCGCCGATCGCGACAGGACCGACCATAACCTGGACCTGGCCGCCCTGGCGCGCTTCACGCCCGACGAGGCGCGCACCATCGAGTTCGGCTACGCGCGCAAGACCCGTTCCCCCAACCTGTACGAGCGTTATGCCTGGTCCACGGGCGGCATGGCCATGCGCATGGTCAACTGGGCCGGCGACGGCAATGGCTACGTGGGTAATCTTGAGCTGGAGCCGGAGGTGGCCCATACCATCAGCGCCAGTCTTGCCTGGCATGACGCCGAACGGGAATCCTGGGAGTTGAAGGTTACGCCTTACTTCACCTACGTCGAGGACTATATTGATGCGGAGCGCTGTTCCGGTGCAACCAGTGGGGATGCCTGCATTGAGGCGAACCTGACACGCACCGATGGTTTCGTGTACCTGCGCTTCGTCAACCAGTCGGCGCGGCTCTATGGGGTCGATGTCTCCGGGCATATGCCGCTGGGTCAAAGTGCCGGCTACGGTGACTTCACCGCCAGCGCCGTGCTCAATTACGTGCGTGGGGAAAACACCACCACCGATGACAACCTGTACAACATCATGCCCTTGAATGCCCGGCTGGCGGTGGAGCAGCGGGTGCGGCGCTGGACCAATACGGTCGAGGTCGAGCTGGTCGACGCCAAGACGCGCGTGTCCGCGGAAAGGAACGAAGTCGAAACCGGCGGCTACGGCCTGCTGCACCTGCGCAGCCGTCATGAATGGAAACAGGTGCGACTCGACATGGGGATCGAGAATGTCTTCGACCGCTTCTACAACCCGCCCCTGGGCGGGGCCTACCTGGGGCAGGGCAAGACCATGTCCGGCACCGGTGTCGACTGGGGCCTGCCAGTGCCCGGCATGGGCCGCTCCTTTTACGTCGGGATGACCGCGAAGTTCTGAGTGCGCACGGTCGAGAACGGTCATTCCGGCGACTGCCGAAATCTGCTACCCTCACGCACTGTTTGAATGACAAAGGTGTGCGGCAGCATGGCAGGCAAGGCAAAGAAATCCCGGCGCGAGCGCAAACTGGCCACCCAGGCCACGGTCAGTGGTAGCAGCTCCCGCGCTGCCGACCTGGCGGATCGCCATCGGCTCTACGAGCTTTCGGTGCAGAACGTGGAGGGCGAGTTCGAGTTCGTGGATGAAACCTACGAGAAGCTGCGGGGCCGCAAGGCCCGCATCCTGCGCGAGGATTTCTGCGGCACGGCGGCCATGGCCTGCGAATGGGTGCGACAACGGGAAGATAACCGCGCCTATGCCGTGGACCTGGATGGCGAGGTGCTGGGGTGGGGGCGCGAACATAATCTCGGGGCCCTGGACGGGAAGCAGGCGCAACGGGTGGAACTGATCCAGGACAATGTCCTGACCGCGCAGACCCCGCCGGTGGAGGTCATCCTCGCCATGAACTTCAGCTACATGATTTTCGAAACCCGCGACAGCCTGCGCGCGTATTTCGCCAAGGCGCGTGAGAATCTGGCGGACGATGGCGTGTTGTTCCTCGATGCCTTCGGCGGCTATGACGCCTACAAGACCATGAAGGAACGCACCAAGCACGACGATTTCACCTATATCTGGGAACAGGCCAGCTACAATCCCATCGACAGCCATATGGTGTGCCACATCCATTTCGCTTTTCCCGATAAATCCAAAATGAAGCGGGCATTCACCTACGAATGGCGCTTGTGGACCCTGCCGGAATTGCAGGAACTGCTCAAGGAAGCGGGTTTCTCGAAGGTGACCGTCTACTGGCAGGGCTGGGACGAGGACGATGAGCCCGATGGTGACTTCCAGCCGGTAACAGAGGCCGATGCCGACCCGGGCTGGGTATGCTTCCTTTCGGCGGAGAAGTAGTCAGGCCGCGTTCGCGGCTTACTACCGGGCGGTGACCTGTCGTTCCAATATCGGAGCGAAGTCGTTTGATTGTGCCTCCAGGCTTGCCAGGGCCTGCCGCAGCGGCGTGGGCTGGTGAATGCCGTAGCCCTGGCCGAAATCCACGCCTAGCCGGCGAAGCAGAACGGCGGTGCGTCGATCCTCCACGTATTCCGCCACGGTCTGAATACCCATTACATGGCCCACGCGGTTGATGGCCTCCACCAGGGCCAGATTGGTCTCATTCCCGCGGATATCGCGTACGAAATCGCCATCCATCTTCACTATGTCCACGGGCAGGTTCTTCAGGTAGGAGAAGGAGCTCACGCCGCTGCCGAAATCATCCAAAGCGATGCGACAACCCCGGTCCTTGAGGCGGGTGATCACCTCGATGGCGCGCCCCAGGTTGGCGATGGCCGAGGTTTCGGTGATTTCGAAACACAGCCAGCCCGGGTCGATATTCAGTTCCGCCAGCTGATTGAGGACAAAATCCAGGAACTGTTCGTCGCACAAGGATTGAGCAGACAGGTTGATGGATACCCAGTCACCGGCTTGCAGGAATGTGGCACGTTGGCCGGCCAGCACCTGCAGGGTATTGCGAATCACCCAGCGGTCGACCTGCCCCATGAGGTTGTAGCGTTCCGCCGCGGGAATGAAAGACATGGGTGGGACCAGCTTGCCTTCCAGATCGAGCATGCGCACCAGGATCTCGCCACAGCGCGCGCGGTGGCCGCGTTGCAATGGCGCTATGGCCTGGTAGTAAAGCGTAAATCGACCCTCTTCCAGGGCGCTGTTGATATGGTGTACCCACTGCATTTCCCCATGTCGGCGGGCGATGTCGACATCGTCGGGACGGTAGAGGTGGATGCGGTTGCGGCCGGCCTCCTTGGCCAGGTAGCAGGCACTGTCGGCGGTGCTGAACAGCTCCTGCAGGTTGCCGGAGGCGCGGTCGATGGGTACCACGCCCATGGAGAAACGGGTGGCGAAACGTTTATCTTCCCAGATAAAGGGCATGGCCTGCATTTCCTCGCGGATGCGTTCCACCATGCGCAGAGTGCCCTCGGCGTCGTTGTTGCGGATCAGGATGGCGAATTCGTCGCCACCCAGCCGCGCCACCGTGTCTTCATCGCGCAGGCGGCTGGATAGCGCGCCGGCCACCCGTTTCAGTTGTTCATCACCGGCCAGGTGACCACAGGTGTCGTTGATGACCTTGAACTGATCCATGTCGATAAAACACAGCCAGGATTCCCGGCCATGGCGCTGGGCATCCTCCAGGGCGCGGCTGACCCGGGCCTCGAATTCGCGCCGGTTGAGCAGGCCGGTGAGCTCGTCGTGGCGGGCCTGGTAGGACAGCTGGCTGGCCAGGCTGCGCATCTGGGTGACATCGCGGAACACCAGGATGGCGCCCAGCTGCCTGTGATCCCGGTCATGGATGGGGGATGCCGTGTATTCCACCGCCAGGTCATTGCCGTCGTCGCGATGCAGGATGGCCTTGTCGTCGGAGGTGACCAGGCCGCTGCGGCGCAGCACCTGCGCCATGGGATCCAGCAGGCTGGCAGGTTCCCCTTCCGGTGACAGGTGCAGCACCTCGGCCACGGGCTTGCCCAGGACCTGCTCTGTATGGCAGCCCAGCAGGGAGGCCGCGGCGGCGTTCAGTTCCTCCACTTCACCCCGCAGGTTGGTGCAGATCACCCCTTCCCCGATGGAGTGCAGGGTCACCTGGGCGTGCTCCTTGGCATTGAACAGCCGGCGCTCGGAGTCCAGTGCCTGGCGCTGCACATAGCGGGCGATGAACAGGCTTACCAGGATGAAGCCCGCCGCCAGGCCCAGCATGATGGTCAGGGTACGGTCGAATTCGGCGTGCGTTTCCTCGGCGGTGGTGCGGGCCAGGTCCTTCTGGTAATCCGCCAGTTCGGTCAGCACGGTAAAGGTGCGGTCCTGGCCGGGCATGATCTCTTCCTTCAGGGAACGGCGCGCCTCCTCGTGGTTACCGGCGCTGATGTGATGGGCCACTTCCCGCTGGGACGGGGCCACCTGCGCCGTCAGTGCCTGCTGCAGATCCAGTAAACGCCGTTCAACGGGGCTCAGGGGCAGTTGCAGGATGGCTTCGCGGGCGGCCACGAACTGGCTGCCGTAGGCGTTGAACTGCATCCATTCCGCATCCTGTTCGAAAGGATCATCCAGCAGCAGCATGCGGTAGAGGTTGATGGTGCGCTCGCGGCCCGCGTAGCGCATCTCGGAAACCAGCTCGATCTTGAGGTTGTTGATATGGACGAGCTGATCCAGGCGCTGCTGGCTGTTTTCCACCATGCGTACGCCGATGAGAAACAGGGCCACCATCAATACCACCACCAGGCTGAAGCCTAGGGCCACGACATTTTTGGTGTTGGTGAGATGCAACTTCATGGAGGCTCAGCTGGACCGGTGCAGACTGGTGTAGCACTGACTTTGGTCGCGGCCGCAGGCCTTTCCGTAGTACAGGGCCTGGTCTGCCTGGCGCAGCAGGTGTTCCAGACGATCCGTCTGAGCTGCCATCTCCGCATCGAGGGTGGCGATACCAATGGAGGCGGTGATGCGCAAGGACTGCTCACCGGCATTCAGTTGTAATGCGCGCAGTGAATCCAGGATGCGCGTGGCCATTTGCCGGGCACCGTCTTCGTCGGTGTTGGCCAGGGCCAGTACGAATTCCTCGCCGCCGAAGCGGGCCAGGATGTCGCCATCACGGATCTGTGCCTTGAGCAGTGCGGCGGCGATCTGCAGCATCCGGTCGCCCATGTCATGACCGTGGGAATCGTTGATGAGTTTGAAATGGTCCAGGTCGACCATCAGCAGGCTGAAGGCATGGCCGTGGCGTGTAGACAGGGCCAGGGCGCTGGCGGCCTCGGCAAAAAAGAAGCGGCGATTGTGCAGTCCGGTCAATTCATCGACGATGGACAACTGGTGGTAACGACGCTTGAGTTCTTCCGCTTCGTCCAGGGCTTGTTCCAATTCCCGGGTGCGGTTGCGGATCTCCTCCTCCATGCGGTGATAATAGCGCCAGTTGGCCAGGATCTGGGCGAGGAAGCCGGCGAATACCTGGAGCAGGCGTTCGTGTCCTTCATGGAAAAAGCGGGTGTGGGGATGGGATGCATTCACCACGCCAAGCACCCGGCCGTTGAGGCAGACCGGAACGCAGATCAGGGAGCCGATATTCCCGGCGGTGAATTGCTTGTCCGGTGGCAGAAAGCGGCTCTCCGTAGGACAGTCGCGGCAGTGCTGCAGACGTCCGGTCTCTGCCGCCATGCCGATGATGCCCTGGCCGAGTCGAAAGACCATGGGTTTGCGCCCGGCTCGTTCGCGCGCCACGGTGGATTCCAGCAGGTCTTGCCAGTCCAGTCCGCTGGCGCACACCAGCGCTTCATCCTCGAGCAGGAAGATGGAGCAGCGTTCTAGGTCGTGGTTTTCCATCAATACCTGCATCGCTCCACGCAGCAGGCTGGTTTCATCGGCCTGCTGGAAGGACAGGGTAGACAGGCCGCGCAGGGCGGACAGGTCGTTCACCAGGCGCATGAAGCGCTGGCTCAGCTCCTGGTAGGCCTCGACGAAGGGTGTGCTGCCCATCCTATGCTCCCCTTCCCGCCAGGGTCCGTGCCAGGGAAAGGGTTTGTTCGCTTTTGCTGCGCAAGCGCTCCAGTGCGGCGGACACGGCATTCTCAGGCAGATCCAGTACGTTATGGCTGGTGATCAGGTCCGGTACGCCTTCGGATTCCATGGTGCAGTACTCCTTACGTACCAGGAGGCTGCAGTAACCGATCAGGCACACTGCGCGCCAGCCCTCGCCGCGATAATGGTAGTCATGATGGTGACTGATAATGTGCAGAATCCTTTCAGGCAGATGCCACTTATGACCGAGGATCACTCCGGCCTCGCTGGCCCGGAAGCCGATGATGTCGCGTTGCAGTGCCTCCAGTGGTGTGGCCGGACTGGCCTCGGCCTGACGCAGTACCGCACATACCTGTTTGGGAAAACAGTTGGCCAGTATCAGGTCGCCGAGGTTGTGCAGCAGGCCACCGAGGAACAGATACTCGTTGGCACCGGGTTCCAGGTTCGCCTGCGAGGCGAGCTGGCTGGCCAGGGTCGATGTGAGCATGGCCTGGCACCAGTAGTGGTCGAGCGGAAAGGCGGGACAGGCGCGGGTATCGAAGGGGGCACTGAGGGCGATACCCAGGGACAGGCTTTTCACCAGGTTCAGCCCCAGCACCCGGATGATGGCGGTGGAGAGGTCGTAGATCGGTTCGCGCTGGCTGAAATAGGCGGAGTTCGCCACCCCGATCAGGCGGGCCGTCAGGCCCGGATCCTGCTCGATGGTCCGGCACAGACGGTTGATATCGATCTCCTCCCGGTTCAGCTCCAGCAACAGTTGCTGGGCCACGGGCGCGAGGGGCGGCAGGTGCGGGAGTTCCTGGATGCGGGCGCGAGGATTGTCCGGATTTTCGGATTCGGGTGTGGTGCTCATGCCCTTCCTCCTGTCCGGCCCGTTGGCACGGGGTGGCCCCATTCGGGATGGTTGTTGAGTATTTCCACTAAATCAGTCACTTAAAAGTAATCGAATGGCCGGTGGGATATGCAGGGGTTAGCGTCCGGCCGGGGGAAATATTTACCGTGTTTCCGGATATATGGAGAGTAGGGGGTCAGGCGAAGCGCATGGAGAGGTCCAGGGCCTTCACATCCTTGGTCAGGCCGCCCACGGAAACGAAATCCACCCCGGTGGCGGCGATGGCGCGTACCGTTTCCAGGCTTACGCCGCCGGAGGCTTCCAGCTTCGCCCGGCCTGCGGTGAGGGCTACCGCCGCTTCCAGGTCGGCCCGGGTGAAGTTGTCCAGCAGCAGGATGTCGGCGCCGGCTTCCAGGGCCTCGCGCACCTGGTCGAGATCCTCCACTTCCACCTCCACGGCCAGGCCGGTGCCCAGGGCCCGGGCCGCCCGTACCGCGGCGTCGACGGAGCCGGCGGCGGCGATATGGTTTTCCTTGATGAGGATGCCGTCATAGAGACCGGTGCGGTGGTTGTGGCAGCCGCCGGTGCGCACGGCGTATTTCTGTGCCAGGCGCAGGCCGGGGAGGGTCTTGCGGGTGTCGAGGATGCGTACCGGCAGTCCCGCCACAGCCTCGGCATAGCGCCGTGCCAGGGTGGCCGTGCCGGATAGGGTCTGCAGGAAGTTCAGGGCGCTACGCTCGCCGGTGAGCAGGGCGCGGGCCGGGCCCTCCAGACGGCACAGCACCTGGTCGGGTACCACGGCATCACCGTCATGGGCTTGCCAATGCACCCGCACCGACTCGTCCAGGCACTGGAATACGGCATTGAACCAGGCACTGCCGCACAGCACCGCCGCCTCGCGGCTGATGACATGGGCCTGGCCGCGGGCGTCTTCCTGGATCAGGCGCGCGGTGACATCGCCCGTGCCCACATCCTCGGCCAGGGCCGCGTGCACGGCCTGCAGGATCTGCTGGTCGAGGGCCTCCAGCAGCACTATTCGGAGATCTCCAGCAGCTCCACCTCGAAGATCAGGGTGGCATTGGGCGGGATCACGCCGCCGGCACCGGCGGCGCCATAGCCCAGCTCCGGTGGAATGGTCAGCTTGCGCGTGCCGCCCACCTTCATGCCTTTCACACCCTCGTCCCAGCCGGCGATGACGAACCGGCAGTCGAGGGGGAAGCTGAAGGGATCGTTACGGTCGCGGCTGGAATCGAACTTGGAACCGTCTTCCAGCCAGCCGGTATAGTGCACGGTCACGGTCTGGCCGCTACCGGTGGCCTCCTGGCCGTCGCCGAGGCCGAGGTCTTCATACTGCAGGCCGGAATCCGTGGTGATGGTCTGGGGCATGGGTTACTCCGTACGTCGATGGGGCCGTGAAAAGTACTCGTTTTTGAGCCGCTTGACCAGACCGGCCAGCAGCCACAGGGCGATGAGATTCGGTATGGCCATGAGGATGTTGGTGATATCCGCCAGGTTCCACACCAGCTGCAGAGGGACCGCCGCGCCCACCACCACCAGCAGGGTGAAGACCACCCGGTAGGGCATGACCGCGCGTTCGCCGAACAGGAAAAAGGCCGAGCGGTCGCCGTAGTAGGACCAGGCGATCATGGTGGAGAAGGCGAACAGCGAGAGGCCGCCGCCCACCACCCAGGCACCCCCCTCGCCCAGGGTGCCATGGAAGGCATGGGCGGTCAGCGCCGCGCCCATCAGTTGTTCGCTGCGGTCGATATAGGCGCCGCTGACGATGATCACCAGGCCGGTCATGGTGCAGATCACCAGGGTGTCGATGAAGGGCTCCAGCATGGCCACCAGGCCTTCGCGCACGGGCTCGTTGGTACGGCCGGCGGCATGGGCCATGGCGGAGGAGCCGAGGCCGGCCTCGTTGGAGAACAGGCCGCGCGCCACCCCCCAGCGGATGGCTTCGCCGACGGCGGCGCCACCCACCGACCAGGGATTGAGGGCATGCTCGAGGATGAGCGCGAAGGCGGCGGGGATGGCGGCGGCGTGGGCGGCCAGCACCAGCAGGGCGGCGCTCACGTAGAAAATGGCCATGAAGGGCACGATGGTGCTGGCGACCCGCGCGATGCGCTGTACCCCGCCCAGGATCACCAGCCCCACCAGGGTGGCCAGCACCACGCCCAGCAGCCAGCCATTGTCCTTGAGTCCGGGGAAGATGTAGCTCAATCCGTCCACCACCGAATTGGCCTGCACCATGTTGCCGATGCCGAAGGAGGCGACCAGGGCGAACACCGCGAACAGGGTGGCCAGGCGCGGCATGTTCAGGCCGTGCAGGAGGGTGTACATGGGGCCGCCGGCCACCTCGCCACGTTCGTTCACCTGGCGAAAGCGCACCGCCAGGGTGGATTCGGTGAACTTGGTGGCCATGCCGAGCAGGGCCGTGACCCACATCCAGAACAGGGCCCCGGGGCCGCCCAGCGCGATGGCGGTGGCCACGCCGGCGATGTTGCCGGTGCCCACGGTGGCGGACAGCGCCGTGGACAGGGCCTGGAAATGGGACACCTCGCCGACGTCCTTGTGGCTGCTGTAGCGGCCACCGGTCAGGGCCAGGGCATGGCGGAAGGCGCGGAACTGGACGAAGCCGGTGCGCAGAGTCAGGTACAGGCCGGTGCCGAGCAGCAGCAGAAGGGTGAGCGGGCTGCCCCAGAGCAGGCCGGACAGCTCGCCGCTCCACTGGGTGAGGGTGTCGATCATGGTGATGGGTTCCCCTTGCGAATCGTGCAAACGGTACCCGGATCGGCAGGAGGATACCAGTGGCGGTTTGCGGCCAGAGGCCGCTCCTACAGGGGGTTCCCGAAGGTGTAGGAGCGGCCTGTGGCCGCGAACCGGCCTTACTAGGGGTGCTGGCGCAGTATCAAGGTGTCGCCGCGCTGGGTGAACTCCAGCTGCTTGAGTACGCTCATGCCGAGCAGGATGCCGATGTCGTCGACAGCGGGATTGATGCTGGCGCGTACGTCATACAGCACGATGTCGCCGATGCGCAGTTCGTCGAGCCGGGTGGCGTGGGCGGTGATGAGGCCATTGGCGGTCTGGTAGATGCGCGGCGCGCCAGCCTCCAGCCGCAGCTGGCGGGCGAGGGTGGCCGGGATGGAGACATCACTGGCGCCGGTGTCGAGCATGAATTCCACCCGCTGGCCATTGATACTGCCGCTGGCCAGGTAGTGGCCGAAGCGATTGCGCTGCAGGGTCACCTCGCGTACGCCCTGGGCATCCACCTGGCTCTGCAGGGACTGGTTGGGATTGCGTTGGCGGTCGAGCACGCCATTGAAAAACAGCGTCAGCAGGCCGAGCGCCAGCAGCCAGGCGATCCAGATGAAGGCGCGGCCCAGTTGTTGGGAGGATTCAGGTGGTGTGCTCATTAATAGACCAGGCGCAACCCGGCGAAGATATGCCGTTTGTCGGGCTCGTAAAAATTGCGGAAGCTGGGTCGTTTGATGCGCGGCTGGGTGTGCAGGCTGCCACCGCGCAGGCTGCGATGGCGGCCATCGAACCAGGGCGTGGAGTATTCCGCGTAGGGGAAGGCCTTGAAGCCCTTGTAGGGGGCGAAGGGGTTGGCGCACCATTCCCATACCCGGCCGCTGTCGGCCAGCAGACCGATGCGGCAGGCCGCTTCCCATTGGTATTCGTGGGGCAGGCGGGCACCGGCCCAGTGGGCGCAGGCCTCGGCCTCGTGGAAACTCAGGCCCATGACCGGGGCATCGGCGGGCAGGTCGCAGGGGCCGCGCACGCCGACGCCATACCAGTGGCCCGCGCTATCGCGTCGCCAGTGGTCGGGGTGGGTAATCGATGCTTGGGTGCGCCAAATGATGCCCTCTTCACTCCAGAGCTCCGCGCGCGCATAGCCTCCGTCTTCCATGAAACCCAGGAATTCGGCGTTGTTGAGTGGGTGGCGGGCGATGGCGAAGGGGTCCAGGGTGGCATGCTGTTGTGGGAGTTCGTTGTCGAAGGCATCAGGGGCTGTCCCGCCGATGCGGTAGTGTCCACCGGGAACATCCTGCGTGTCCCGGCGCAGGGGACTGGGCTGCAGTACCTCGCGCACCACATGGTCCGCAGGCTGAGCGAGGGCGCGCTGGGTAAGCGCCATGAGCATGGTCTCGTAGTGCTGGCTGTGATGCTGGATCAGGAAGCGAGGCAGGTATTCGTCCCGCAACAGTTCATGATCGGACCAATGCCGGCCACCGCCGCTCAGCCAATCGATCACAGGGCGATCAGCTCCGGCGGCTCGTGGCGGTCGATGATCAGCAGCTGATGTTCGGGCACCGGCTGCCAGTAGTCCGAGGGGGTAAGGCGTTCGGAGGCGATGAGCTGGCCATCGGGAAAGCTGTCATCGTCCGTGGTGTAGTAGAGAGACGGGCAGTCATGGTTCAGGGCGTGGCGCAGCGCGTAAAGCCGCTCGCCGTCGCTGAGCACGAAATTCAGCAGCGCCTCTGTGTCTTCCAGCCAGAAGGTCAGGCGGGAGCAAAGCTTCAGCAGTGCCTGTTCGATGGTCAGCTCCGGATCCTGGTGCAGCAGCTGGCGCAACAGGGCGAACAGGTATTCCGAATCCGTGTTGCCCTGGATGTCGGCGTGGATTTCCGGCATCAGTTCGCGGTCGATGCGCAAGCGGGTATCGGCATGAAAATTCCCGATATACCCATTGTGGGTGAAAAGCAGTTCCCGGTCGAAAAAGGGCTGGGTATTGCCCAGGCCGAGGGGATTACCGGCAGTGGCGCTGCGGACCATGGCAAGGTACAGGCCGTATTCCAGGCTGCGGCCCAGGGCGTTCAGGTTCGTGTCGTTCCAGATGGGCAATATATTGCGGTAGGTCGCCGGTTGGCCATCGGCGGCATACCAGCCGAGGCCGAATCCATCCGCGTTCATCTTCGCGTAGCGTAATTCCTGCGGCGCCCAGGACTGGACCACCAGGCTGTGGGGCGGATCGAGCAGGAAGCGCTGGAGCGGGATCGGCGTACCGATATAGGCGGCGAGACGGCACATGATGAGCTATATATCCTTAGTGGCTGCCGGTTTGTGGTGTCTGGCCCCGATGGTAGCCTATGGCACAAGTGGGTCCAAGGCCGGGTTGTGTTTTCACCAGGCCCCTGTATTTTTTTTGCCCCCGGGAAAGGGAGAGGAGACCACGATGATACAGGATCGCACACAACAGCATGCCCGCCTGTCCTGCCGGGCCGTGCGCCCGGCCCGGATCCTGCCGGGCCTGGTGGAGGATGTGCAACAGGGCCTGCTGGAACCCCCGCGTTCGCTGTCGCCGAAATACTTCTATGATGAGCGTGGTTCGCAACTGTTCGATGCCATCTGCGACACTCCCGAATACTACGTGACCCGCACCGAGGATGCCCTGCTGCTCGGATGCGCCGCCGATCTCATCGAGGGTCTGCGCCCGGCGCATATCATCGAGTTCGGCAGTGGCGCCTCGCGCAAGACCCGGCACCTGTTTGACCAATGTGCCACGGCGGGAAACACGGCCGTCTACTGGCCCTTCGATGTCTGCGAGGAAATGCTGCTGCACAGCGGTCGGCACCTGCTGCACCGCTACGACTGGCTGCAGGTCAATGCCCTGGTGGGGGATTATCTGGCGGGCCTGCGCCACCTGCCCCGCCCCGGGGGGCAGTGCCTGTACCTGTTCCTGGGCGGAACCATCGGCAATTTCCTGCCCGAGGAGGCGCTGGCCTTCCTGCGCGAGGTACGCTCGGGCATGGGTCCCGGTGACCGTTTGTTGTTGGGCGCGGATCGCGTCAAGGCACCGGAAATTCTGCACGCCGCCTACAATGACCGTGCCGGCATCACCGCCGAGTTCAACCTCAATCTCCTGCAGGTGCTCAATCGCGAACTGGAAGCCGATTTCGATCCCGATGCCTTCCGGCACGAGGCTATCTATAACCTTGATGCCAGTCGCATCGAGATGTACCTGGTGTCACGCCGGGACCAGGCCGTTGCCTTGGCGCGGCTCGACAAGGTGCTGAAGCTGGAATCGGGCGAACGTATCCTCACCGAGATCAGCCGCAAGTTCACACCCGGCAGTCTGACGGATCTGCTGACGGCGGCGGGCTTTGCGGTGGAGCGCCATTTCCAGCCGGACAATGGCTTTTTTTCCTTGATGCTGGCGGCGCCCGCCGAGTAACCGACCTGTCACAGATGGCGGAGCCAGGTCCGCACTGTCATCAAACCGTAATATACATCCGTTTTAATGGCGCAATTGTAATAATATCGTGCGCCATGGAAAACCGACATATCCTGATTATCGAAGACGAGCCAGCCATTCGCGAAATGGTCTGCTTTGCCATGGAACGTGCCGGTTTTGACT
>JAIVHA010000004.1 GCA_020201295.1 Lysobacteraceae bacterium
GATTGTACCCGAATCAGGGCAGTCATGAGCCGGCGCAAGGTCAGCCCGCCGTGCCCGGCACGTCCTGCATCAGCTCCAGGGGAAATCGTTGCCCATCCCGGTAGTCCTCCAGGCAACGCAGCACCAGCGGGCTGCGCATTTCGAAGTGACCGGCGCGAAGTTCTTCCCAGGATAGCCAGACGGCGCGGTTGATGTCCGGATCCAGCGCCTGGTGCGGATCGTGCCCATCCGCCCGTCCACAGAAAACGAAACGCAGAAAGGTCTTGTCCGGGGTACGCCAGCGGTACACGCCCACCAGCGCCTCCGGGATGAATGCCCAGGCCGTTTCCTCGCGGGTTTCGCGTACCACGGCTGCCAGCAGGCTCTCGTCGTCCTCCAGGTGACCGGCGGGCTGGTTCAATACCAGACGACCGCCGACGGACTCCTCCACCAGCAGGAAACGCCCCTCGCGCTCGAGGATGCTGGCGACGGTGACCCGAGGGGTCCAGACGGTGGTGCGATCGATCATGACGGGGTTCCGCAGGTTGTTGAAATCCTTGATGTCAAAAGGTTATACCCGAACCCGTCAGCCGCATCCAGCGGCGATTCAATGCCTTAGCCGATAAAAAAAGGCCGGCGTCAGAGACTTGACATTATCCCTCGGGAAGGTAATAAATGGCACCCATGACCTCTGCTTCCGCCGTGCGCGGGCAAGCCATCCGCAGGTTGGGTCCCCAGATGGACGGGATGCGGCCGGGCAGGGGCTATAACGAAAATGCCGGTGTGCGCCGCCCGCGCCATTCCGGTTCTACCGAAAAATAATTCGCAAGCCATTGCGAGGAGGAGTACATCCATGATCTCTGCACTCAAGAAAAGTATTGCCACCGGCATTCTGCTGGCTGGTTCCGTCGGCGTGGCCATGGCGGCCGATGCACTCAAGCCCTTCGTGCTGGCGTACACCACCGGTGGCGACATCGAACAGGTGGCTGGCGATGTGAAGGAAAAACTGGGTACGGCCGGTTTCGAGATTGCCGGTTCCTATTCCCCCTATGAAGGCGCCCTGATCCTGGCCATCACCAACGACACTCTGAAGCAGGCTGCCGCCAGCTCCGAGTTCGGTGGCTATGCCGCTGGCCAGCGCGTGACCCTGACCCAGGTGGAAGACCAAATCCAGGTGTCCTACACCAGCCCGCTGTACTACGGTACCGCCTACCGGCTGAAGGAAACCGAAGGCCTCAACCAGGTGGCTGCCGCACTGCAGACCGCCCTGGGCAAGACCGATACCTTCGGCACGGGTGAAAAGCAGCTGTCCGACAATGACCTGCGCAAGTATCGCTACATGTTCGGCATGGAGCGTTTCAACAACCCCAGCGAACTGGCCAACTACAAGAGCTATGACGAAGCCATCGCCGCGGTGGAGCAGGGCCTGAACACGGGCGCCGGCGGTGCCAGCAAGGTCTACCGCATCGACATCCCCGGCAAGCAGGAAACCGTGTTTGGCGTGGCGCTGACCGACGGTTGCAGCAGTGATGAGTACATCATGAGCCGTATCGACCGCGACAACCTCCGTTCCACCGGCCATCTGCCGTACGAAATCCTGGTCTCCGGTGGTGATGTCTATGCCCTGTATGCCCGCTTCCGTATCGCCATCAGCTGGCCGCACCTGCCCATGATCGTCAGCGAGACTGGCGCTACGTTCTTCAACATCATGTGCGCGCCCAATGCCATCGAGGAATCCCTCATCAAGGCTGCCGGGGGCCGCGTCTGATCCCCTGACGCGTCACGCAGTAACAGGGCCCCCGCATTGCGGGGGCTTTTTTTGCCTGAGCACCACGGAACGTCGAGAACACTCTGCGTCTCTGCGTTCTCCGTGTTCCATGGCGCTGTCCTCATGATCCTTCCATGCTTCTTTCTGGCAGTGCTACAATCGCCGCTGTTTTGCCGCCATTATCGAGAGTATTCGCACCATGCCCACCCCGAAGATCATCTATACCGAGACCGACGAAGCCCCTGCGCTGGCCACGTATTCCCTGTTACCCATCGTCAGGGCCTTCACGGGAGCCGTCGGAATCAGCGTGGAGACGCGGGATATTTCCCTGGCCGGACGGATCATCGCCAGTTTCCCGGAACGGTTGGACGCGGCACGTAGGCAAGCGGATGACCTGGCCGAACTGGGAGCGCTGACCCGGGAGCCAGATGTCAATATCATAAAATTGCCCAATATCAGTGCCTCGATTCCCCAGCTGACCGCCGCCATTCGCGAGCTCCAGGAACAGGGTCATGCGATTCCCGATTACCCGGTCGATCCACAAAACGAGGAAGATCGGGCAATCAAGGCACGCTATGCCAAGGTGCTGGGCAGCGCCGTCAACCCGGTACTGCGTGAAGGCAATTCTGATCGCCGGGTGGCGGGACCCGTCAAGGAATACGCCCGCAAACACCCCCATTCCATGGGCGCATGGAGCAAAGATTCCAAGACTCATGTGGCCTCCATGAAGGAGGATGATTTTTATGCGAGCGAACGATCCGTCGTCATGGATGGCGCGGGCGAACTACGTATCGAGTGGATCGGCGAGGACGGACAAGCCTTGTCCCTGAAGGAAGGCTTGGCGGTCCAGGCCGGCGAAGTCATCGACGCGGCGGTCATGCGCCGGGCCGCCCTGCGCGCCTATTATGCGCGTGAGATCGAGGATGCACGGGCGAACGGGATGCTGCTGTCGCTGCACCTGAAGGCCACCATGATGAAGGTGTCCGACCCGATCATGTTCGGTCACGCGGTCACCGTGTTCTTCGAGCAGGTGTTCAACAAGCTCGCCGAGCGGTTTCAGGAACTGGGCGTGGATCCACGCAATGGCCTGGGTGATCTCCATGCCAAACTGGCCGGCCTGCCGGCACAGGAGCGCGCCGCCATCGAAGCGGACCTCCAGGCGGTCTATGCGCAAGGTCCGGCGCTGGCCATGGTGGATTCCGACAAGGGGATCACGAATTTGCACGTGCCAAGCGACGTGATCATCGATGCCTCCATGCCCGCGGCCATTCGTTCCTCGGGCAAGATGTGGGGGCCTGACGGCAAGTTGCACGATACCAAGGCGCTGATTCCCGACCGCTGTTACGCGGGGATCTACCAGGAAGTCATCGATTTCTGCAAACAGCACGGTGCCTTCGACGTGGTCACCATGGGCAGTGTCAGTAATGTGGGTCTGATGGCACAGAAGGCCGAGGAATACGGTTCCCACGACAAGACCTTCGAGATCGTCGGGAAGGGCCGGGTGCGCGTGGTGGATGCCGCCGGCAAGATGTTGCTGGAACATGCCGTGGAGGAGGGCGATATCTGGCGTATGTGTCAGACCCGGGACCTGCCCATCCGCGACTGGGTGAAATTGGCGGTATCCCGTGCCCGGTTGACCGATACGCCGGCCATCTTCTGGCTGGACGAGCGCCGCGCCCACGATGCGCAGTTGATCGCCAAGGTCCAGGACTATCTCCGGGAACAGGACACCGATGGGCTGGAGATCCGCATCCTGGCGCCGGTGGAGGCGATTCGCTACACCCTGGAGCGCGTCAAGGCCGGCCAGGACACCATTTCGGTGACCGGCAATGTGCTGCGCGATTACCTGACGGATCTGTTTCCCATCCTGGAACTCGGCACCAGTGCCAAGATGCTATCCATCGTGCCCCTGCTGGCGGGTGGCAGCCTGTTCGAAACCGGTGCCGGCGGTTCGGCGCCCAAGCATGTGCAGCAGTTCCTCAAGGAAGGTCACCTGCGCTGGGATTCCATGGGCGAGTACCTGGCCCTGGCGGTGTCCCTGGAAGAACTGGCCAGGAAGACGAAAAACCCGCAACTGCGGGTGCTGGCGGATACTCTGGACCAGGCGAACCGGAGCTTCTTGAACAATAACCGCTCACCCTCCCGCAAGGTGGGGGAACTGGATACCCGGGGTAGCCATTTCTATCTGGCCCTGTACTGGGCCCGGGCCTTGGCCGGCCAGGAATCGGATCCCGCGCTGCGGGCGCGTTTCACTTCCCTGGCGCGAGAGTTGGGCGAACAGGAAACCGCCATCGTGGAGGAACTGAACGCGGCCCAGGGGGCTGCGGTGGATATCGGTGGTTACTATCACCCCGACCGGGACATGACGACACGGGCCATGCGACCCAGCCGCCGCTTCAATGCACTGCTGGACAGCCTGGCTTGATGGCGGGTAGTCGGACAACACCCTGCTTTCCAGGACGGCAGATCCATCCTGGTCAGGAGTCGCCCGCAGCCGGGCGGGCAAGACTGACGCGACCGGCTGCTACCGGGAACGGATCCCCATGCCGGGATGAGGGTTCGTGCCCTTACGGTGCGTCGTCAGTTAAATTCGCGGATTTTCGCGGCCTGCAGACCCTTGGGTCCCTGGGAAACATCGAATTCCACTTTCTGGCCTTCACGCAGGCTCTTGTATCCTTCCATCTCGATGGCGGAAAAGTGCGCGAACACATCCTCGCCCCCCTCGTCCGGTGAGATAAAGCCATACCCCTTGGCATTGCTGAACCATTTGACCGTTCCTGTTGCCATACTCCAATCCTCGCGTTGCTGCATTGCGGAATCTTCTGTCCGCTTGGATGCATTGACCGACCGGCTGGACGCGCAAGCGCTTCACGCGGCGGGCCGGTTCCTCCCTTGCCCATTTCCGCCAGCCGCTGCCCTTGGCAGTGACGAAAGGAACGGGCCAGGTCACTCTAGCCATAAGCAGTGAATTCAGTCAAGTCCCTGAAACACAATGAAAAACGTCAGAGAATTTTACAGTTTTTCGATCGGGGGTGGCTGGCAGGACCCCCGCCGCCGCGAAGGCTGGCGCTATATCGTCACGAACCGGATTGTTTTTACAGTAAATTAATCCTATATCATCCATCAGGAAGAAGCCGATTCGCGTAGAATCCAGACCATGAGCAAGACACCAAAACTGATCGACAATGACGGCCTGGCGGTCCAGGAAGAACGGCCCAAGCTCAAGCGGCCGCCGCTCTATTCTGTTGTACTACTGAACGACGACTACACCCCCATGGAATTCGTGGTGGATCTGCTGCAGGTCTTTTTCACCATGAACCGGGAAAAGGCCACCCAGGTCATGCTGCAGATCCATACCCGCGGCAAGGGGGTCTGTGGTATTTATACTCGAGAGATAGCCGAAACCAAGGTCGCCCAGGTGACCGATTACGCCCACGAACATCAGCACCCGCTGTTGTGCATCATGGAAGAAGCATGAGCGTGGACAGAGGTAACATCGTATGTTGAGCAAGGAACTGGAATTCACTCTCAATCTGGCCTTCAAGGAGGCGCGCGAACAGCGCCACGAGTTCATGACCGTGGAGCACCTGCTGCTGGCCTTGCTGGATAACCCGACCGCGGCCGAGGTTCTGCGTGCCTGTGGCGCCGATCTCAACCAGTTGAAGGGGGAGTTGCGCGCCTTCCTGGAAGAGACCACGCCCTTGCTGCCACCCAACGACAGCCGTGATACACAGCCCACCCTGGGCTTCCAGCGTGTGCTGCAGCGCGCCGTGTTTCACGTGCAGTCCTCCGGCAAGAAGGAAGTCACCGGCGCCAATGTGCTGGTGGCGATCTTCAGCGAGCAGGAATCCCAGGCGGCCTATTTCCTCAACAAGCAGCACATCACCCGTCTGGATGTGGTGAATTACATCTCCCACGGTGTTTCCAAGATCCACGACGAACCGGCCGAAGAGAGCGCACCATCCAGATCCTGTGCCGCCGGCGCAAGAACAATCCCCTCCTGGTGGGCGAGGCCGGCGTGGGCAAGACCGCCATCGCCGAGGGCCTGGCCAAGATGATCGTCGATGGCGAGGTCCCGGAGGTGCTTGGCAAGAGCACCATCTATGCCCTCGATCTCGGCACCCTGGTGGCCGGTACCAAGTACCGCGGCGATTTCGAGAAACGCCTCAAGGCGGTGCTGCAGCAATTGCACAAGGAGCCGGGCGCCATTCTGTTCATCGACGAGATCCACACCATCATCGGTGCCGGCGCGGCCTCGGGCGGGGTGATGGACGCCTCCAACCTCATCAAGCCGGTGCTGGCCTCCGGCGACCTGAAGTGCATCGGCTCCACCACCTACCAGGAATATCGCGGAATATTCGAGAAGGACCGCGCCCTGGCGAGGCGCTTCCAGAAGATCGACGTGGTGGAGCCCAGTGTCGAGGAGACGGTGCAGATCCTCAAGGGGCTCAAGTCCCGCTTCGAGGAACACCACAAGGTGCGTTATTCCAACAAGGCCCTGCGCCTGGCCGCCGAACTGTCGGCACGCTATATCAACGAGCGTCACCTGCCCGACAAGGCCATCGATGTCATCGACGAGGCCGGCGCCAGCCAGCAATTGCTGCCACCTTCCAAACGCAAGAAGACCATCGGCGTGGGCGATATCGAAAACATCATCGCCAAGATCGCGCGCATCCCGCCCAAGAGTGTGTCCGCCACGGACAAGGACACCCTGCGCAACCTGGAGCGGGATCTGAAGATGACGGTCTATGGCCAGGATGAGGCCATCGAGATCCTGACCAGCGCCATCAAGATGGCCCGTTCCGGGCTGGGTAACGAGCAGAAGCCGATTGGCAGTTTCCTGTTTGCCGGGCCGACCGGCGTGGGCAAGACCGAGGTGACCCGGCAGCTCGCGCTCGTCATGGGCATCGAGTTGATCCGCTTCGACATGTCCGAGTACATGGAGCGCCACACCGTATCGCGGCTGATCGGCGCGCCGCCGGGCTACGTCGGTTTCGACCAGGGTGGCCTGCTGACCGAGGCCATCAACAAGCATCCGCATGCGGTGCTGTTGCTGGACGAGGTCGAGAAGGCCCATCCTGACGTATTCAACCTGCTGTTGCAGGTCATGGACCATGGGACCCTGACGGACAACAACGGCCGTAAGGCCGACTTCCGCAACGTGGTGCTGGTCATGACCACCAATGCGGGGGCCTCGGAAATGAGCCGGCCTTCCATCGGCTTTCGCCAGCAGGACCATGCCAGCGATGGCATGGAAGCCATCAAGCGCCTGTTCACGCCGGAGTTCCGCAATCGCCTGGATGCCATCATCCAGTTCAACCCGCTCGATGCCACTGTCATCACCCAGGTGGTGGACAAGTTCATCTTCGAGCTGGAGGCTCAGCTGCAGGACAAGGGCGTTACCATCGACGTGGACGAATCCGCCCGCCTATGGCTGGCGGAACGCGGCTACGATCCCAAGATGGGTGCGCGGCCCATGGCGCGAGTGATCCAGGAACACATCAAGAAGCCTCTGGCCGAGGAATTGCTGTTCGGCCGCCTGGTAGGCGGTGGCGAGGTGCATATCCACGCCGAGGCGGACCGTCTGGTCTGCGAAGTGGTGGAGGATACGAGGGAGAAGGTGCACTGACGGCCAGCAAAGGGCCGACGGCGGTCTTGCCTAGGAGCCTGTCGGACTTGAGCGATCGTAGCGAGCAAGGTGGGAGAGTGAGGCCATTTTTTCGATCGTTTGAGGAGAATAGCCGTGCTATTTGACGAAAAGGATCGGAAAAATGGACCGCTCTCCCACCGGCGCAGTAGATCAGCCTCAAGTCCGACAGGCTCCTAGCGTGCGCGGTAGGTGATGCGTCCCTTGCTGAGGTCGTAGGGGGTGAGCTGAACGGTGACCTTGTCGCCGGTGAGGATGCGGATATAGTGCTTGCGCATCTTGCCGGAGATGTGGGCGGTCACCACGTGGCCGTTTTCCAGTTCTACCCGAAACATGGTGTTGGGCAGGGTCTCGATCACCGTGCCTTCCATTTCAATGCCGTCTTCTTTCGCCATATGCCTACCGGTTGGTTACCTTCTGATTGGAAAGTCCGGGATTATACCCCAAGCCCGCGACAAACCGGTACGTCCGGGGCATCGGTATCCCCATCGGGCTAGGGAATCTCCCGCCAGACCCCGTCCTCCAGGGCCTGCAGGGGCCGGAACCGGCCCTTGTAGCGCATCTTGTCACAGGCCTCGATCCAGTACCCCAGGTACAGCGAGGGCAGCCTCCGGAGTCGGGCCTCCTCGACCTGCCAGAGGATGGTATAGGTCCCCAGGCTGCGTTGCCTGGCCTCTGGCTCATAGAAGGTGTAGACGGCGGACAGGCCGCTGGGCAGTACATCGGTCACCGCCACCGCCAGCAGCGTCCCCTCGAGGCGGAATTCCACGAACCGGGTTTCGCACCAGGGGTTGCGCAGGAACTGCAGATAGCCCTCTGGAGTGGGGTTGTCCATGCCACCGCCTGGGTGGCGGGCGGCGAGATAACGGCAGTAAAGCTCATAATGCTCGTTGCGGAACTCACTGGACTGCAGGCTGGCGCGCAGGTCGGCATTACGCTGCCAGATGCGTCGCTCCCGGCGCCGGCGGACCATGCGCGCCACCGGGATGCGCACCGGCACACAGGCCTGACAATGCGGACACATGGGCCGGTACACCTCCGAACCGCTGCGGCGAAAGCCGTGTTCGGCCAGTTGTCCGTAGAGATCGGTGCTCATGCCCGCACGTGGATCCGCGAACAGGGTCACGGCCTGCTGGCCCGGCAGGTAGTTGCAGGGGTGGGGCGGGGTGGCCAGGAAGGGGTGCTCTCTCATTGACGCAGGGCCATGGCGATGGCGGGGTCCAGCGTCCAGGGTGCGGGCATATCCGGCCGCACGCAGGCCCCCGCCAGGTGGGCGATGAAAGTCTCCCGCGCCAGGGGCCGGGCGCCGAAGCGGGCCAGGTGGCCGGTTTGCATCTGGCAGTCGATCAGCTCGAAGCCCCAGTCCAGCAGTTGCCGCACGAGATGCACGAAGGCCACCTTGGAAGCGTCCGTGGCCAGGCTGAACATGGATTCACCGAAGAAGACGCGGCCGATGGCGATGCCGTACAAGCCGCCTGCCAGGCGCTCATTTTCCCAGACCTCCACGGAGTGGGCGTAGCCGCGGTGGTGCAGTTCCCGGTAGGCTGCCTGCATTTCCGCCGTGATCCAGGTGCCGTCGGCCCCTGGTCGTGACCCGGCGCAGGCGGTGATGACCTGGTCGAAGGCCTGGTCGAGACTGATACGCCAGGGTGCCCTGCGCAGGGTCTTGCGCAGGCTGCGACTCACATGCAGCTCTGAGGGCAGCAGGATCGCGCGCGGGTCCGGCGACCACCAGAGGATGGGTTGGCCGGTGTTGTACCAGGGGAAGATGCCCTGCCGATAGGCACGCAACAGTCGCGTCGGGGTGAGATCGCCGCCGACGGCCAGCAGGCCGTCCGGTTCCTGCAGGGCGTACTCCACCGGCGGAAAAGGTCCATCGGGATCCTGTGGATCCAGCCAGAAGGGACCTTGCAGTCTTTCCTTCATGCCACCTCCACCTGGCGGTAAGGGGATTGTTCCGCGAGGCTCTCCATATAGTCCCGCATGCCGTATTGTTCCCGGCGCAGGAAATCCCCGATGGCCGTGCGAAAGCCTTCATCGCGTATCCAGTGGGTGGACCAGGTGGCGGTAGGCAGGAAGCCGCGGCTGATCTTGTGCTCCCCCTGGGCGCCGGGCTCGAAGCACCGCAAGCCATGCGCGATGCAGTACTCGATGCCCTGATAATAGCAGGCCTCGAAATGCAGGCTGTGGAAATCCTCCCGGCATCCCCAATGGCGGCCATAGAGGGTATCGTCACCGCGGAAATTGATGGCCCCGGCCACCGGCTCACCCTGGTGCCAGGCGAACACCAGTACCAGTTGATCGCCCATGGTGTGGCTGAGTTCCTCGAAGAAGCCCTGGCTCAGAGTGGGGATGCCGGATTTTTTCTCGAAGGTGGAACGGTAGAAGCCGTGCATGATGGACCAGAGTTCATGGTCCATCTCATGACCGTGCAGGACCCGCAGCTCGATGCCGGCGTCGCGCACATGACGGCGTTCGCGACGCAACTGCTTGCGCTTGCGGGAGGTGAGCCGGGACAGGAAGTCCTCGAAATCCCGGTAGCCCTGGTTGTGCCAGTGGAACTGGCAGCCGAGGCGCGGCATGAATCCCTGTTCTTGCAACAACCGGTTGTCGACCGCGTCGGTGAACAGCCAGTGCAGGGAGGACAGGCCCTCCTGTTCCATGAGCGCCTTGCCCAGTTCAACCAGGGCGACGGCCACCGGGGCGCGCTCGACCCCAGGTCGCACCAGTACGCGAGGTCCGGTGGCGGGTGTGTAGGGAATGGAGGAAACGGCCTTTGGGTAGTAGGGGATCCCGTGACGATGAAAGGCGTCGGCCCAGGCCCAGTCGAAGACGAACTCGCCGTAGGAGTTGTCCTTGAGGTACAGGGGAACGGCACCGATCAGTTGCCCCTGTTCATCCCGGGCCAGAAGGTGGCGCGGCCGCCAGCCGTATTGCTCGCCCACGCAGCCATGGCGTTCCAGGGCGGCCAGGAACTCATGACGCAGAAAGGGATGGCCGGTGCCGGCGACCCGGTTCCATGCGTCGGCACCGACTTGGTCGATGGCGTTGGTGATCTGCAGCTCCATGGCCGCATTGTACCCAATGCCCCGGGAGCCGGGTGATTGGCCCAAGCATCCGCATGGAATTGGCCGCTCCTACGGGAAGGTGTGCGGGATGACCTGAGCCTGTAGGAGCGGCCTTGGCCGCGAACAGTCCGGTCCGGCTAGCGTTTCTGTTCCTGCTGGTCCAGGTAGCGTTCCGCGTCCAGGGCCGCCATGCAGCCGGAACCGGCGGAGGTGACCGCCTGGCGGTAGACATGGTCGGCGACGTCGCCGGCGGCGAACACGCCTTCCACGCTGGTGGCGGTGGCGTTGCCGTCCAGGCCGCTCTTCACCTTGATGTAGCCCTGCTGCATGTCCAGCTGGCCGGCGAACAGGTCGGTATTGGGCTTGTGGCCGATGGCAATGAATACGCCCATCACCTCGATGTCCTTGGTGGCATCACCCTGTGCGCTCTTGAGGCGCAGGCCGGTCACGCCCGAATCGTCACCCAGGACCTCGTCCAGCACGTGGTTCCATTCGATGCTGACCTTGCCTTCCTTCTCTTTCTCGAACAGCCGGTCCTGGAGGATTTTTTCCGAGCGCAGGGCATCGCGGCGGTGCACCAGGGTGACATGGGAGGCGATGTTGGCCAGGTACAGGGCCTCCTCCACGGCGGTGTTGCCACCACCGATGACGGCCACCTTCTGATTGCGGTAGAAGAAACCGTCGCAGGTGGCACAGGCGGACACGCCCTTGCCCTTGAACGCCTCCTCGGAGGGCAGGCCCAGATATTGGGCCGAGGCGCCGGTGGCGATGATCAATGCATCGCAGCTGAATTCGCCGGAGTCCCCCTTGAGCCGGAAGGGACGTTGCCCCAGGTCCACCTGGTTGATATGGTCGAAGATGATCTCGGTGTTGAAGCGGGCGGCGTGGTCGCGCATGTCCTCCATCAGCGCCGGGCCCTGCAGGCCCTCGACGCCGGCCGGCCAGTTTTCCACGTCCGTGGTGGTCATGAGCTGGCCGCCCTGTTCCAGGCCGGTGACCAGCACCGGGTCCAGGTTGGCCCGGGCCGCATAGATGGCGGCGGTATACCCGGCGGGGCCGGAACCCAGGATCAGTAGACGGCAGTGCTTGGTTTCGCTCATGTATAATGACTCCAGTGTTGGGTTCGGACAGCGCCGGAAGTGGCGCGTGCCACCGGGGAATACGGGATTTCCCAGGGAAGGAAGCGCCGGATCGTGGAAAACGCGGGCTTGGCCGAGTGGCGGGCGCCGGACTCCAGTATCAGCCGCCGCTTATGGTACGGAATCGAGGCGGGGGGGTAAAGCATCCGGCTCCTGCCCGTCGTGGCGCTTGCATTTCGCTGCTTGTATCAGGGAAAAATTCAAGTAGTATTCAGTTTTTAGCTAACAAACCTCAGCGACCTTATTACCTTGGCCCAAGCCCGACGCACCAAAGCGGACCTGCCCGCCCTCACGCACCATGTCAGCCGCGGCCTGCGCGAAGGCGCCCTGTTGATCCTGCTCGCCCTGGCGGTCTACCTGCTGGTGTCCCTGGTCAGCTATTCCCCCGCCGATCCCGGTTGGTCCCATCGTGGCGGGCCAGCGGAGATCGCCAATGCCGGTGGCGTGGTGGGGGCCTGGTTCGCCGATGTGTTCCTCTACCTGTTTGGCTACCTGGCCTACCTGTTCCCGGTCATGGTGGGCTACAGCGGCTGGCTGGTGTTCCGCTGGAGCACCCCGGAAGGCGGCATCGACCTGCAGGTGCTGGCCGTTCGCTGGGTGGGTTTCCTGCTCACCGTGAGCGGCGGTTGCGGACTTACCTCCTTGCATTTCAGCGTGGACCCGGACGTGTTGCCCCTGGATGCCGGCGGTATCCTTGGGGATGTGGTGGGCAATGGTTTGGTCAGCCTGTTCAGTTTCACCGGCGCCACCCTGTTTCTCCTGGCCCTGTTCCTGGTGGGCGTCACCCTGTTCACGGGCCTGTCCTGGCTGGCGGTCATGGATCGCGTCGGTCGCCTGACCCTGGCCCTGGCGACCTGGCTGCAGGAGGCCACGGGGCGCTTGCGCATCCACCTGGAAGGCCAGCGTGCGCGCCGTGCCCGCGAGGAGACGGCGAAGGAAGTGCAGGAGAAGGCCATCAAGCGCAAACCGGTAAAAATCGAACCGGTCATCAAGCAGGTGGAACCCAGTGCCCGTCCTGATCGCGAACGCCAGGTGATGCTGTTCGATCCGCCGGCCAATTCCGAGCTGCCACCCCTGTCGCTGCTGGAGCCACCGCGTATCTCCGACAAGGGCTATTCCGAGGCGGCCCTGGAGGCCATGTCGCGACTGGTGGAAATGAAACTGGCGGATTTCGGTATCGAGGTGGAAGTGGTGGCGGTGCAGCCGGGGCCGGTGATCACCCGCTTCGAGCTGCAGCCGGGCATCGGCGTCAAGGTCAGTCAGATCAGCAACCTGGCCAAGGACCTGGCGCGCGCCCTGTCGGCCATCAGCGTGCGCGTGGTGGAGATCATCCCGGGCAAGTCGGTGGTCGGCCTGGAGATCCCCAACGAGCATCGCGAGATCGTGTCGCTCGGCGAAATCCTCAACTCCCAGGACTACGACAAGGCCGGCTCGCCGCTCACCCTGGGGCTGGGCAAGGACATCGGCGGCCTGCCGGTGGTGGTCGACCTGGGCAAGATGCCGCACCTGCTGGTGGCGGGCACTACCGGTTCCGGCAAGTCCGTGGCCGTGAACGCCATGATCCTCAGCCTGCTCTACAAGGCCCTGCCCACCGACATCCGCATGATCATGATCGATCCCAAGATGCTGGAGTTGTCGATCTACGAGGGCATTCCCCACCTGTTGACGCCGGTGGTGACCGACATGAAGGATGCCGCCAATGCCCTGCGCTGGTGCGTGGCGGAGATGGAACGGCGCTACAAGCTGATGGCGGCCCTGGGGGTGCGCAACATCGCCAGCGCCAACAAGAAGATCCGCGAGGCGCAGGCGGCCGGTGAGCCCCTGGCCGACCCACTCTACAAGCCGGAGACCGCGCTGGATCCCACGGCGCCACCCCCCACCCTGGAACCCCTGCCCTATATCGTGGTCGTAGTGGACGAGCTCGCCGACCTGATGATGGTGGTGGGCAAGAAGGTGGAAGAGCTGATCGCCCGCCTGGCCCAGAAGGCGCGTGCGGCGGGCGTGCACCTGATCCTGGCCACCCAGCGGCCCTCGGTGGACGTGATCACCGGCCTGATCAAGGCCAATATCCCCACCCGCATTGCCTTCCAGGTGTCGTCCAAGGTGGATTCACGCACCATCCTCGACCAGGGCGGCGCCGAACAGTTGCTGGGGCACGGTGACATGTTGTACTTGCCGCCGGGTTCCGGCCTGCCGGTGCGTGTGCATGGCGCCTTCGTCGCCGATCAGGAAGTGCACCAGGTGGTGGATCATCTCAAGAAGACCTCCAGCCCCGATTACGTGGAGGAGATTCTGCAAGGCGCGGCGGAGGGCAGTGGGGATTTCGTCGGCATGGACGAGGGCAGCGACGCGGAGGCCGACCCCCTCTACGACCAGGCGGTGCGCGTCGTCACCGAGACCCGGCGCGCCTCCGTGTCCGGGGTGCAGAGACGACTGAAGATCGGCTACAACCGCGCCGCGCGCATGGTGGAACAGATGGAAGCCAGCGGCATTGTCGGGCCGCTGCAGTCCAGCGGCAACCGCGAGGTGCTGGCACCCCCGCCGCCTGACGCAGATTGAACGTTTTGATATGAACCGCCAAGGACGCCAAGGACGCCAAGATAAAGATCACTTAACCGCCAAGACGCCAAGGAAACAAATTAAAAAAATGGTTTTCTTGGCGCTCTTGGCGCCTTGGCGGTTCATTGCGGTTTCCTTGGCGTCCTTGGCGTCTTGGCGGTTCAACAATTCTTTTCTTCAGGTATTCATCTATGCCCATGCGTACACTCCTGCTCCTGTTCCTGCTGCCGACCTCCCTGGCCCTGGCGGCGCCTTCATCGGACACCGAACGGGTGGAGCGCTACTTTGCCGACCTGCAGACCCTGCAGGCGGATTTCCGCCAGCAGGTGCAGGACCCGCAGCAAGGCCTGTTGCAGGAGGCCAGCGGCCAGGTGTGGATCGCGCGTCCCGGGCGTTTTCGTTGGAACTACACCGAACCGTATGAACAGGAGCTGGTGTCCGACGGGCGCAACGTCTGGACCTATGACCAGGACCTGGAGCAGGTGACGGTGAAGCCTGCCGCCGAGGTGCTGACCGATACCCCGGCCATGCTGCTCAGCGGTGGCGAACCCATCACGGCCGTGTTCTCCATCGAAGCGGTGGCGGGAGAAGGGCAGATGGACTGGTATCGCCTGCGGCCCCTGGTCGCGGATGGCTCAGTGGAAGAGATTCACCTGGGCTTCGATGCGGATGACTTGCGGTCCATGCAGGTCACGGACCAGTTCGGCAACCGTACCCTGCTGCAGTTCCAGCAGGTGCGGCGCAACCAGGGCATCGATCCCGCGCGTTTCGAGTTCGTTCCGCCGCCGGGCGCCGACCTGATCGGTGTGGCGCAATGAAGTGTTGAATCTGATGGCCACGGAAGCACACGGAAACACACGGAAATATCTACACAAGGTCAATCGGGCCATGCCTGTAGCGTATGAATCTGATCATCGCGTCATGCAGGCTGCCGTATGCCATTTTTTCTTCCGTGTATTTCCGTGTGCTTCCGTGGCCATTACCCAACTCAGGCCGGCACGACGGGGATGACGCTGCAGGAACCCTTCCGCCCCCTGGCCGACCGCATGCGGCCGCGTGACCTGGAAGAGTTCATCGGCCAGGAACACCTGCTCGGTACCGGCAAGCCGCTGCGCCTGGCCATCGAATCGGGTCGCCTGCATTCCATGCTGTTCTGGGGGCCTCCGGGCACCGGCAAGACCACCCTGGCGCGGCTGCTGGCGCGGCGCACCGGCGCCGAGTTCATGACCCTGTCGGCGGTGCTGGCGGGAGTCAAGGACATCCGCCAGGCCATGGACGCCGCCCGCGCGCTGCGCGCGGCGGAAGGCCGGCTCAGCATCCTGTTCGTGGACGAGGTGCACCGTTTCAACAAGGCCCAGCAGGATGCCTTCCTGCCCTTCGTGGAGGACGGCACCATCCTGTTCGTCGGCGCCACCACCGAGAATCCTTCCTTCGAACTCAACAACGCGCTGCTGTCGCGGGCGCGCACCTACGTACTCAAGCCGCTGACACCGGAGGCCCTGCGCGCCATCATCGACCAGGCCCTGGCCGATGGGGAACGGGGCCTGGGTGGCCGCCAGCTGCACATGGCGCCGGAACAGCGTGAGCGCCTGGCCGAGGCAGCCGATGGCGATGCACGGCGTGCCCTCAACCTGCTGGAGATCGCCAGCGACCTGGCGGTGAGCGATACCGATGGTGAGCACATCACCGAAGAGGTCCTGGCGGAGGTGATCAGCGGCGGCACCCGTCGCTTCGACAAGGGCGGAGAGGCCTTCTACGACCAGATCTCGGCCTTGCACAAGTCGGTGCGTGGCTCCGCGCCCGATGCCGCCCTGTACTGGCTGGTGCGCATGCTGGACGGCGGCTGCGATCCCCTGTATCTCGCAAGGCGCATCGTGCGTATGGCCTCCGAGGACATCGGCAACGCCGACCCGCGCGCCCTGGGCATCTGCCTGCAGGCCTGGGACGCCCAGGAACGCCTCGGCAGCCCGGAAGGGGAGCTGACCCTGGCCCAGGCGGTGCTGTATCTCGCCTGCGCGCCCAAGAGCAACGCCGTCTACATGGCCTTCAATGCCGTGCGCAAGGATGTACAACGCAAGGGCTCCCTGGAGGTGCCCCTGCATCTGCGTAACGCGCCCACCAGACTGATGAAGGAGCTGGGCTACGGCAAGACCTACCGCTATGCCCACGACGAGCCCGAGGCCTATGCCGCCGGTGAGCAGTATTTTCCCGACGGCAAGGCGAAGGGACGCTAGTCCACATACACCGGTCGCTGGTGTACCATTGGTTCCCGTTCGACACCGGGCCTCATACAGGAACAGGAACAGACTATTCATGTACCAGACGCTGGCCATCGCGGCAGGCGGCGCCCTCGGGGCGGTGTTGCGCTACTGGGCTTCCAACGGGGTGTATGTCCTCACCGGCCGTGGCTTCCCCTACGGCACCCTGTTCGTCAACGTGACGGGTTGCCTGCTCATCGGCTTCCTCAGCGTCTGGTTATTGGAGCGCAGCCTGGCGGGACCGGCGCTGCGCGGTTTCCTGCTCATCGGGGTGCTGGGTGGTTTTACGACCTTTTCCACCTTTTCCATGGAGACCCTGAACCTGATCGAGTCGGGGCAACTCGCCCGGGCACTGGCCAATATGGTCATCAGCGTCCTGGTCTGCGTCGGGGCCGCTGGCCTGGGTGTGGTACTTGGGAGGCAAGTATGAAAATGCACAAGGTCAGCATGGTCCGGATCTACCTCACCGAGGGCGAGGGCGTGGCCCAGAAACTGTTTCAGCGCCTGCATGACCAGGAAAGGATTCGTGGCGTCACCCTGTTCCGCGGCATCAGCGGTTTTGGTAGTTCAGGGCGGATTCATTCGGCATCCTTGCTGGATACCTCGCTGAACCTGCCCCTGGTGCTGGAATTCTTCGACGATCCCGAACGGATCGACAAGGTGCTGGAACACATGCAGGACGAAATACAACCCGGCCACCTGGTGAGGTGGTTGGCCGAGATCAACGAATAAGGCACACACAGTATGCTGGACCCGAAACGGATTCGTACCGAGCTGGACATGGTGGCCGCCGAGCTGGCGCGTCGTGGCTACACCCTCGATACCACGCGCCTGGAGCAGCTGGAACAGCGCCGCAAGGATCTGCAGGTGCGTACCCAGGAACTGCAGGCGGAACGCAACAGCCGTTCCAAAAATATCGGCAAGGCCAAGGCGGCCGGGGAGGACATCGCACCTCTGCTCAAGGAAGTCGAAGGCCTTGGTGAACAGCTCAAGGCGGCGGAACAGGAACTTGCCAGCTTGCAGGAGGAACTGGATGACATTCTCATGGGGATTCCCAATATCCCCCATGCCTCGGTGCCGGATGGCAAGGATGAAACCGCCAACCAGGAAGTGCGCCGCTGGGGCGAGCCGCGCAAGTTCGATTTCGAAATAAAGGATCACGTGGACCTGGGCGAGGGCCTGGGCCTGTTGGATTTCGCCGCTGCCGCCAAGATCTCCGGGGCCCGGTTCAGCGTGCTGCGCGGTACCCTGGCGCGCCTGCACCGTGCCCTGATCCAGTTCATGCTGGATACCCATACCGGCGAGCACGGCTACCAGGAGGTCTACGTGCCCTACCTGGTGAACGCCGACAGCCTGCGTGGCACCGGACAGCTGCCCAAGTTCGAAGAGGAACTGTTCGCCACCCGGGGCGAGAACCCCTATTACCTGATCCCCACCGCCGAGGTGCCAGTCACCAACCTGGTGCGCGACGAGATCGTGGCGGCGGAGCAGATGCCGTTGCGTTACGTGGCCCATACCCCCTGTTTCCGTTCCGAGGCCGGTTCCCACGGCAAGGACACCCGCGGCATGATCCGCCAGCACCAGTTCGAGAAGGTGGAGCTGGTGCAGATCGTCGCCCCGGACCAGTCCTGCGCGGCGCTGGAAACGCTGACCGGCCATGCCGAGACGATCCTGCAGAAACTGGGGATACCCTACCGGGTCATGGCCCTGTGTGCCGGTGACATGGGCTTTTCCGCCGCCAAGACCTACGACCTGGAGGCCTGGATCCCCAGCCAGGACTGCTACCGGGAGATCTCCTCCTGCAGCAACTTCGAATCCTTCCAGGCGCGCCGCATGCAGGCCCGCTGGCGCAACCCCGACACCGGCAAGCCCGAACTGGTGCACACCCTGAACGGCTCTGGCCTGGCCGTGGGCCGAACCCTGGTAGCCATCCTGGAGAACTGCCAGCAGGCGGACGGGTCCGTGGTGATCCCCACGGTGCTGCGGCCCTATCTGGGTGGGATGGAGCGCATCACGGCGGGAACCCACAGGAGGTTGAGCTTCAGGTTGAGCTCGGCAAACACCACGTTGGATTCGAAGTTGGCCAGCACCCCTTGAATGGCGATCAGGGTACGTTCCACCTGGTGCCTCGGCTGGTCCCGCAGGCGCGGGAACAGCATCATGAAATCGCTCAGGGGCTTGCCCTGTTCGTCACAGGCGGGGGCGCGCTTGCGCAGGGGCTCGGAGGCCGGGGTCATGAGGGGGTAGCGGGAATGGGTAAGGGAAGTCATGGCCGTCGTACCCCGTCCGGGTTCAGTTGAGGGTCTGCCGCAGGGGAGACGCGGACGCCAGTGTGGATTCGATTTCCCGCAATCGTGCCCAGGCCTCGGGCAGTGCCTGCCCTTCTTCCTGTCGCTGCAACAGCAGCGCGTTGGCTTCCCGGGAGATGAGACCGGCCTGGTCCGTATCGAACAGTTGCAGAGCTGCGGCGAGGGATTCGCGGGATTCGCTCAACAGGGTCGGCACCAGTTCGTCCTCTTTGATGACGGCATCTTCACGTAATAGATCGGCCACCAGGGGATAATCCTGTAATTCGTAGTGGATCTCGCGGGCGATGTCCTCGTCGCGCAGCTTCGACAGGGCCTGGGGGTCGTCGGCGGCATGGGCGCGTACGCTGTTCATGATCACGGCCACCAGACGACGCAGTGCCTGCTTGATCTCGGCCAGATCGCCCGGCAGGCTGGAACAGCGTTCATAGGCCTGGTCCAATCGCTCCTTGAGTGTGAGGATGACATCGGATTCCACATTGGCGGAAAGGTTCATGGCTTCCTGCAACAGTGTCTGGAATTCCACCAGGAAACGTTCCCGTTCCTCCGCGTCCTGTTGCTGGGCAAGATCGATATCCCGTTGCACGATCCGGCGTCGCTCCGGCAAAAACAGCGGGTTGTCCCACAAGCGCTGGAGGCGGCGTTCATGGGCACCGGACAGGGGACTGAAGCGGAGCGTCATGGCAGGGTCCTGAGTAGAAGCATAGCCCATTCTAGTCCAGCCCGGCACAAAGCTGAACCTGCCCGAACCCCCGCCCGGCCCATGGACGATAAGCCGGTGAGAAATGCCGTATAATCAAGCCTTCCCATATCGGGAGTCCAAGCCCGATGCACAATCATGGAGAAATACCCGATGAGTGAAATGCAGCTATCCCAGGAAATGATCCAGGCCGTACAGGAAATCATCGTCGCCCAGGACCCTCGGGCCCGTGACGCAGGCATCACGGCACAGTATCTGGCCGCCATCATCGGCGTGCTGCTGGGCAGCCAAGAGATGCCCCGGGCCGACAAAATGGAGATCCTGGAACAGCTCGGTGCCTTTTCCCAACATGTGATGGACGATATCGAGCGTCAGCAACAACCCGCCACGCCCGGTCCCGATGCGGCATTTGGTATCTGGCGTCCCGGAGACAACTGATTCCCGGGTCCCTTTGCGAAGGGACATTCCCTTCGCAATGTCCTTCTTTCTCATCTGGTTTAATCTCCCGCACCGCTGCCATCCAGGCCTCAAGATTTGTCTCCCGCACCCGCTACAGGGTACAAGCGGCCGGGATGAGGCCGTCCCGCTATCCCGGCCCTGCGCTACACTTGCCGTATTGGATGACTTGCCCGGATCGAGGAAAAAATGATGAATTCCGCAGCTTCAAACCTGAAATTCGATGTCCTGACCGACGGTCGCCTGGCGAACCTGGCCGACTGGAACGAGGGCGTCGCCCATGAGCTCGCCACCCGCGATGGACTGCAACTGAGCGATGATCACTGGGAAGTGATCAAGGCCATGCGCGAGTACTACCAGTCCTATAATGTTTCACCGGTCAAGAAATTGCTCAAGCGCAGCCTGAAGCAACGCTCCGGCACGGACCGTTTTGACGATGAACACCTGGCGGAGCTGTTTCCGGGCGGCGTGCTGGTGCAGGGTTCGAAGATTGCCGGTATACCGATTCCCATGCTGGAACGCAGCACCTATGCCGGCAAGGCTGCCCCGTCCAAGACCCACTTCACGGATTCCTTCGATTTCGAGGGCGAGACCTTCCGTGTTACCCAGCTTGGCAATCTGCTGGATTTGCATCGCTGGAACAAGCATGTCGCCTATTTTATGGCGGAGCGGGAGGGTATCAAGCTCAATGAGGACCATTGGGAAGTACTCAACTTCCTGCGCCAGTTCTATTTCGAATATGGGATTACGCCCATGGTGCGTATCCTGATGCAGCACATGGCCGAGGAACTGGGATCGGATCGGGCCAGTAAGGAACATCTCTATCAGCTGTTTCCGAAAGGCCCTTCACGCCAGGGTTCGCGCATCGCCGGCCTGCCGGAGCCCCAGGGCTGTATCGACTCCGACGACTGAACGCATAGTCACCCGTAACAACCATAACCCCCTCTCGCGAGGGGGCGCAGTAATCTTGGCGCCTTCGGGCGCTTTTGTTTTTATGGGGTGGTTCCGGTTTCGGTCTGATCGCTGGCCTGCGCTGAGCGCAAGGCTTCGGTCGAGCCGTTCCCGCCGCGGCTGGCCGCCTGCAGGAACTCGCACTCGTGCGTATGAGGCCGGCCGTCCTGGCTCGCCAGGTGTTCGAAATACACCCGCATGCCTTCCTTGACCATGGCCCTCATGCGTCGGCTGTAGCGTGCGGGTGTGCGGGCCTCCAGGCTGGCGCGCAGCTTGGCCACCACGTTCAGCAGCTCCTCCCGTGCCACCTGGCCGCAATCGACGCTGCCTGGCGGGAACTGGCTTTCCACGTAGAATTCAAGGGCCGTGACAATGCGCTCCAACACTTCGGAGTCGCAATCGATCGCGATTGCCTTGTCCTTGTTCATCGCCTTCCTCGCTTATGCCCGCTGGTTTTCTGCTTGCGGGCGGGTGACCCCTGTGCAGGATCCTGATACCCTCTCGAGCCATTTGCACACGCAGGACCTGCAGCATGGTCGCCACGGAACACCCGAGTGTACTGCTCTCCATCGTCGAACTGGGTGGGTATCCCAATTTTACGCCCCTCTACCAGCGGGCGGGTTTCCAGGTGATGGTGGAGCACAATATGCGCAAGGCGCTGGCTGCCATCAAGAAGAAAAAACCCGCCGTGATCGTGGCGGAATTCAATTACCAGTCCGATTTCCGTGACCGCACCAGTTCACTGGAGTCCATGCTGGCCACGGCACAGCACAACCCGGGCACCCGGATCGTGGTGTTCTATGAAAAGGAAGTTGCGCACCAGTTCGAAAAACTGCGTGCCGGCCACTCCATCGACGCGGCGTTCGGTTTTCCCATCGATGAGGCGGAACTGGAGACCTGTATTCGCGGATTCCGGTAGGGAAGCGCTGGTTTATTCGTCATGCCCGCGTAGGCGGGCATCCATGGCCACGGAATCACACGGAAGTACACGGAAAAAAACATCAATTGGCTCGGAGTCAGTTCACGGTACAAGGTAAAGCATCGCCACGTACCGGCCCTTATCTTTCCGTGTTTTTCCGTGTGATTCCGTGGCCATCACAAGTTTTGCCGATCAGGCGCAGCTTTTCGGCGCGCGGCAGCTTCTTGATGGCCGCCTCGCGCCGGCATGCCGCGCCACGGTCGGTGGCCGCTTCCTGCCAGGCGAGCCGCACCGGTCGCCGTGCGCGGGTATAGCGGGCGGCGGCGCGGCCTTCGTTGTGCTCGGCCACCCGGTGTGGCTCTCATCGAGGGCCAGTACCTGGTCGGCCAGGAAGGCATAACCGCTGCCATCGGCGGCGTGGAAACGCGCAGGATTGCCGGCACAGAAGCGGCCGATGAGGGCACGTACCTTGTTGGGATTGGTGAGCTTGAAGGCCGGGTGGCGCATCAGGGCCTGCACCTGGCCCAGGGTATCCCCGAGGCGCGAGCCGGCCTGGATGCCGAACCACTTGTCCACCACCAGGGGATCCTGTTGCCACTGGTCATAGAACTGGTTGAGGGCCTCGGCCCGCTCGGGCAGGTCGTAGTCCGCGAGCATGCCGAGGGCCGCCAGCACGTCGGTCATGTTGTGGCCGGCGCGGAACTGTTCCAGGCAATGTTCCAGCGGGCCCGGCTCCTCCAGTTCCATGAGATAGCCCAAGCAGAGATTTTTCAGGGCGCGGCGGCCCATGGTCTCGGCACTGAAGACATAGGGCGTGTCGTCCTGGTTCGCCAGGTAGCTGGCCAGGAGATCATCCTTAAGACCTTGCGCCAGTTCCCGGCGCATGAACTGGCGCGCCTCATGGATGGCCTGTGGATTGACCAGGGCGCACTGGTCGGCGATATAGCTTTCCGCCGGCAGGCTCAGGGCCTGGGCAATGAGCGCCGGGTCCAGATCCGGGTGGGTGAGGGTGGCCCGAAAGGCAGTGACGAAGTCCTCGGGCAGTCGCAGAGGCTGCTTTTGTTCCAGTGCCGCGATGAGCCGCTGCAGCTGGTTGAGGGCCAGTTGCTGGCCGGCATCCCAACGGTTGAAGGGGTCGGGGTCATGACCGAACAGGAAGGCCAGTTCCGCGTCACTGCGTTCCAGGGCCAGCTTCACCGGCGCCGAGAAGCCGCACAGCAGGGATGGCACCGGTGCCGCGTCCAGGTCCGGGAAGCGGAAGGTCTCGGCGTCATCGCTCAGCTCCAGCACCTGCCGGGCCAGGACGCTGCCCTCGGCATCCAGCAGGGCCATGGCCACGGGGATGTGGAAGGGTTCCTTGTGTGGCTGACCGGGGGTAGGGGGGCAACTCTGTTCAAGGGTCAGGCGATACTCCCGTGCCTGGGCATCATATTCACTGCGCATCCGCAGTTGCGGGGTACCGGCCTGTTCGTACCAGCGCCGGAACTGCCCCAGGTCCACGCCACTGGCATCCTCCATGGCACGCACGAAATCTTCGGTGGTCACCGCCTGGCCATCGTGGCGCTCGAAGTACAGGTCGGTGCCCTTGCGAAAGCCCTCGGGCCCCAGCAGGTGGGCGATCATGCGCACCACCTCGGCACCCTTGTTGTACACGGTCACCGTGTAGAAATTGCTGATCTCCATGTAGGAGTCGGGTCGCACCGGGTGGGCCATGGGGCCGGCATCCTGGGCGAATTGATGATTGCGCAGTACGTTCACGTCGCTGATGCGCTTGACCGGGCGGGAGTTCAGGTCGGCGCTGAATTCCTGGTCGCGGTAGACGGTGAAGCCTTCCTTGAGGCTGAGCTGGAACCAGTCGCGGCAGGTGACGCGGTTGCCGGACCAGTTGTGGAAATATTCATGGCCGACGATGCTCTGTACATTGTAGTAATCGGCGTCGGTGGCGGAGTCGGGGCTGACCAGCACGCAGGCGGAGTTGAAGATGTTGAGCCCCTTGTTCTCCATGGCGCCCATGTTGAAATCGTCCACGGCCACGATCATGAAGATGTCCAGGTCGTATTCGCGCCCATAGGTCTGCTCGTCCCAGCGCATGGCCTGCTTGAGGGAGGCGAGGGCATGGTCGCACTTGTGGGCGTTGGTGGTTTCCACATAGATGCGCAGCGCCACCTCGCGGCCGGAGGCGGTGACGAAATGATCCTCCTGGCACACCAGCCTGCCGGCCACCAGGGCGAACAGATAACAGGGCTTGGGGAAGGGGTCTTGCCATTTCACCCAGTGGCGGCCATCGTCGAGCGCACCCTGTTCCACGGGGTTGCCGTTCGACAGCAGCACCGGGTAGTGGGCCTTGTCCGCCACCAGGGTGGTGGTAAAGCGCGTCATGACGTCGGGGCGGTCCGGGAACCAGGTGATGCGCCGAAAACCCTCGGCCTCGCACTGGGTGCAGAACATGCCGCTGGAGACATAGAGGCCTTCCAGGGCGGTGTTGGCGTCGGGTTCGATCTCCACCACCGTTTCCAGCGTGAAGCGTGCCGGCGGCGCGAGGATGTCGAGTCGTTCCGCATCGAGGATGTAGCGGTCGGCGTGTAGCGGCTCGCCATCGAGGTGGATGGACAGGGTATGCAGGCCGTGACCGTTGAGATGGAAGGGGGTGTCCTGATCCCCGGCCGTGCGTTCCACCGCCAGGATGGCGCGCACCCGGGTGCGTTTCGGGTCCAGCTCGAAATGCAGGTCCAGGGTTTCCACCCGGTAGGCCGGTGGCCGGTAGTCGCGCAGGTGGATGGTGCGCGGGGCGGACTGGGGTTCTTCTTTGGTTAAATCCACCTTGCTTTCCTCTTGGCTGTCAGCATGAAACCCGACGGGATCGTGCAAACGGAAAATGATGCGCCCATCCTACCGTTTCCATTCGCGAGCACAACAACAGGCTTCATCGAGGTGGTGTTGCCTGAAGGTGAAGATTTTGCATAAACCATGCCATGTACACGGGATTATATGGACTATCCTCTCTGGTGTCCGGCCCAGGAGCGGCGCGCGGTGACCGGTTCATCCCTACTCGATATGGAGGTTGACATGATTCCTGACAAAATTGGTCTCGAACCCTTTAAAAAACCCATGCTGGCGTTGACCGTCGCCGTGCTGGCGCTCGGCATGCGGGTCTCCCTGGCTGATTCCAGCTACATGCCGGTCGTCATCCAGGAGGATTTCGCCAAGACCCTGTCCCGCAAGCAGGCGGACAAGCCCAAGATAGCGGCGAAACACAAGACCCTGCTGGAGCAACGCTACGACCTGGCCGACCAGCCGGCCCAGGGCGTCACCATGTCGGGTGGCAAACCGGTGCAGACCGGGGTGCGGGTGCGGTTGCCCAATGGGATGACCTGGGAGCAACTCGCCGGCATGACACCGGATGAGATCAAATCCAAGGACCTCTGGCCCAAGGGATTCTTTCCCATGCCACACCCGGACCATGCTGAGGGCGGCATGGTCTTCCCGAAATTTCATATCGAGGAAATCAAGAAGCAGGAAGGCCGTGACCTCACGCGGTTCGACCTGGACTTCGATCTGCCCGACCACCTGCTGCCCGATTTCCCGGCACCGATTTTCCTCACCACACGCCCTGATCTCGGTGATGTGTCCAAGGGACAGCTCGTCACCATCATGAACTACTATGAACTGTTCAATGGCATCCTCAATCCGAAGCAGATCGAGGGGTTGCGACTGCTGCTGACGCCTTTCCCGCAACAGCAGTTCAACCAGACCGAGGACCGCCGCACCGAGA